>DASQZL010000176.1:0-15878 GCA_035638715.1 Balneolaceae bacterium | reverse complement strand
ACTTTTGATAAAATATTCGCCTTTTTTTCTCCAAAAACTAAAAAAGCAATATTTTTTGCTTGATTGATGACGGGAGCGGTGAGTGTGATCCGTGATTGATCTTTATCATCAAGATAAATTGCACCCGTCCATTTTTTGCGTTCTTCAAGTACAGTGGTATGGGGAAAAAGGGAGGCCGTGTGCCCGTTTTCTCCAAGTCCTAATAAAATAAGGTCAAAACGGGGGAACCCAGCTGTATCATCAAAAACTGAAGCGATGGTTGAAGCATATCGCTCAGCTGCTTCCTGAGGCCGCCCGTCTGTGGGGATCGGAAAGATCTGATTCGAGGGAACCGGAACATGGTCAAGCAGCGTTTCCCGGGCCATGCGTGCGTTATTTTCCGGATCATCCGGCGGGACAAAGCGTTCATCACCCCAAAAAATGTATGTCTTTTTCCACGAAATTTGATTCCGGAAACGATCAGAAGCCAATAGATTATACAGTGGCTTGGGAGAACTTCCTCCCGAAAGTGCCACGGTAAACTTTTCGCGTTCCCGGATAGATTTTTGGGCAACTTCTACAAAAAAGTTTGCCACTGCTTCACTCGCTTTATCCGGGGTGGTATAACGGTGAATATTCATAATAACGATAGCTATTCAATTATCGTTTTGTGCTCAGCGGCAGCATTACCCAGTGGTTCCCGTCTTTGGCGATTAGTGCTTCGGCATCCTCCGGACCGGTAGTGCCCGCCTCATAATTTGGAAAGTCGCTGGGATTGGTCGAATCCCACACATTAATTATGGGCATCAGGACCTTCCAGGCGGATTCCACCTGGTCGCTCCGCATAAACAGCGTGGTATCCCCCTTCATAACATCAAGCAGCAACGTTTCGTAGGCTTCGGGTGGCTCGTCACTATAGGTATTGTCATAATTAAATGTCATATCAACCGGATTTAAATACATATCCAGTCCCGGTTGCTTGGCCTGAAACTGCAGCCGCATGCCTTTTTCGGGCTGAATGCTGATGATCAGCCGATTGGGATTCCAGTTTTGAAGCGATTCTTCAGGAAATGATTTGTGGGGAACCGGTCGAAATTGTATGGTAATCACAGAGGTTTTTTTGGGCATGCGTTTGCCGGTACGCACATAAAAGGGTATATCCTGCCAGCGCCAATTGTCTATGAAAAATTTGACGGCGGCGTATGTTTCAGTATTTGATTTTTTATCCACCCCTTTCTCTTCACGATAGCTTTTAACATCCTCACCCTGCATCCAGCCATTGTCATATTGCCCCCGCACAGCTACCCTGTTGACATCCTCCTCATCATAGGTGCGAATTGCATTCAATACATCTACTTTCTTATTTCGAATCTCGTCAGCTTCAAATGAAACCGGTGGTTCCATCGCAATGAGGCAAAGTAGTTGCAGCAGATGATTTTGTACCATGTCTCGCAATGCTCCGGCCTCTTCGTAATAGGTACCGCGGTGTTCCACCCCGACCTGCTCGGCAACCGTAATTTGCACATGATCGATATAATTCCGATTCCATATCGGTTCGAACAGGGCATTGGCAAATCGAAAGACCAGCATATTTTGTACCGTTTCCTTGCCCAGATAGTGATCAATGCGGTAAATCTGGGACTCGTCAAAATCGCGGTTTAATATTGCGTTTAATTCTTTGGCACTTTCGAGATCCTGCCCGAATGGTTTTTCGACTACCAGCCGTGATCGTTCCTTATCATCAGCAAGCCCGGATTTTCCCAAAGATTCAGAAATAACGCTTGTAAAGCGGGTCGGCACAGCCAGATAAAACAGGCGGTTAGCTTTTGCCTCCCATGTGTCTTCCAGATTTTTGATGATTACAGAAAGTTTTTCGAAGCTTTCTGTATTGGTAAAATCAGTCTTTTTAAAACTGATATTCGAAGCAAATTCTTTCCACTCCTCTTTATCAGCTTTCCCACGACGTGAAAATTTATTAACGCCATCTAAAAGGCGTTCCCTGAAATCGTCGTCGCTCATTTCTTTGATATCGAGGCCTATAATGGAAAAATTATCGGGGATACGGCCATCCAGATACAGGTCATAAATGGCAGGCATCAGTTTGCGCCAGGTAAGATCGCCCGCCCCTCCAAAAATTGTAAAAATGATAGGAGTATCCTTGTCAATATGTTCCATAAATTAGTGTAATGAATTTATTTAATCGTTCCATTCGGTGTGAAAAGTGCCTTCAATATCCGTGCGTTCGTAAGTATGCGAACCAAAATTATCGCGCTGGGCCTGTATAAGATTGGCTGGCAGCCGCTTACTGCGATAGCTGTCGTAATAACCGAGTGAGGCCATCAGCGCAGGGGCGGGAATGCCGGCATTGGAGGCCTTGCCGATGACGAAGCGCAGATCAGCTTGGCATTTTTTTAGTTCATCTGAAAGTGAGGGAGCAATCAGCAGATTGGTCAGTGTCGGATTGCTGACGTAAGCAGCACGAATTTCTTCCAGCAGGTCGGCACGGATAATGCATCCGCCTCGCCAAATTTTGGCGATATCCTGGTAATTAAGTTCGTATTCATATTCATCGGAGGCAGCGCGCAGCAGTGCCATTCCCTGGGCATAGGCTGCAATCATGCTGAAATACATGGCGTTTCGCAGCCTTCCCACAAATATGTCAGGATCTACATCCAGATGATTTTCAGGACCCTGCAAAACCTCGCTGGCATGCGCGCGTTCTTCTTTATAGGCCGAAATGTCGCGCATGGCTACCGCCATATCAATGGTGGGAATGGGGACTTGCAAATCCATGGCATCCTGTGAGGCCCACTTCCCGGTTCCCTTTTGTTTGGCACTGTCGAGAATAGCATCAATCAGGCGTCCGTTCGACTTGTCATCGGGCTGAGCAAATATATCGGCCGTGATTTCCATCAGGAAGGATGAAAGTTCGGCTTCATTCCATTTTTTAAATACCTGGTGAAGTTTATCATTGTCAAATCCGAGCCCGCGTTTCATTATATCGTAGCATTCGGCAATAAGTTGCATCAACCCGTATTCAATGCCGTTATGTACCATTTTTACGTAGTGACCGGCAGATCCGGGGCCCAGCCACGTTACGCAGGGATCGCCCTTGACTTCTGCGGCGGCGGCCTCAAAAATAGACTGAACGCGGTCGTAGGCTTTCTCAGAGCCGCCCGGCATAATACTTGGGCCGAATCGAGCTCCCTTTTCACCACCCGAAATTCCCACTCCCATAAAATGGATGTTTTTTTCTTTCAGTTTTGTGTAGTGCCTGTTCGTATCGGTGAAGTGCGAGTTACCGCCATCTATAATTAAGTCACCTTCATCAAGGAGTGGAATCAATTCATCAATGACGGAATCAACAGCTTTACCGGCGGGCACTAACATCATGACGGCCCGCGGCTTTTTAAGACCGCTAATAAATGCTTCGGGGGAGGTGGTTCCCTGAACCTTCTGCTGACCGGCTTCTTTCTCAAGCGCTGATGCTTTATCCTCATCATTATCGAGGCCAACCACGGCGTAGTCATGATCTGCTATGTTAAGAACAAAATTCCGGCCCATCACGCCCAGGCCAACCATACCGATGTCGAATTTTTCTTTTTCCATAATCTATATTTTATCTAAAAACTGATATTTAAATTTTCAGGTCAAAATCCAATTAGAGAAATACTTGATATTCATCGTTCCTTCATTCAAAATGAACCAAAAAAACGGTCCGTGAATTTCATTAATTTATATCAGTCTTTTAACCCATACTTTCTGATGGCGTTACGGGTTGATTCCAAACCGGTGTGATGGATTCCGCTGATACCCATTTCCGAGGCAACCTGAAGATACAATTTACGATCGTCGATATAGAGGGCATGCTCCGGCTTCACCTGCGACACATCCAGCGCCATGCGGAACATATCGCGGTCTGGTTTTCGAAAATGGACAAATGAGGAGGAGATAAAAGCATCGATAAGTTGATTAAGATCAAACGTTTGAATGCGATAGTCATTCAATTCGCGTCCCTCATTACTCACAGCCGTAATACGCAGCCCATTTTTTTCTTTCAGGCGCCGAAAATAAGCAATCGTTTCTTTATGCGGCTGAGATTGATTAAACATAAATTTGCGAAATTCCTTTTTGGAAAAGCCACGGGGCTCATAAAAAATAACCCGGTTTAGGTACTGATCGAGACTCAGTTTTCCCTCTTCATAAGTATCAAAAGTGAGATGATGCCGCTCATTAACTTCATCAAGATCAAGATCGAATTTATCAACGGCTTTACTGCGGGAGTTACGATCCCAACCATTGGTTAGCAACACGCCCCCGATGTCCAAAAAAAGTGTCGTAATTCTTTTTGAATGTGCCAATAGTCTATTTGAGTTTTATTTTATTCTAAAAATAGCTATGCCGGGAAGTTAGCCCGGCATAACAATAATTTAATTAAGGATTAGCCCCTTACAGAGGCTACAGCTCGTGAAACAGAATCATTCAGTGTTTGCAGTCCATCAAGGATACCTGCGTCCAAATCAACGCTGATAACCTGGCGATCATGATCCTTCAGTGCTTCCAGATCGCCTTCGGCCTGCGCATGCTTGAACGTGCCAAATGAATAGTTGGTGTCCGGCACTTCTGCATCGTTTTGATCATCAGCGGTTAACTGAATGAATAAGCCGGTATTCGGACCGCCTTTATGATATTGCCCGGTTGAATGCAGGAATCGCGGACCATAGCCTATGGTCGTAGCAACTTTATAGCGTTTTTGAAGTGTTTTTCGGAGCTTTTGCAGCTGCTTTTCAGTTTCTTCATTTTCGTTCAGGTAAGCCTGAATAGCGATATAATGACCCGCCTCGGCCTGACCCAGGAACGACTGAAGAAATTCAGCGGTATCGCCGGCATTTTCAGAACCGTAAAATTTGAGATTACCTTCCTGTAAAGCAGGCGTTTTCTCCGGCAGGGCCCCTTCATTTTCTACTTTTTTCAGTAGCCGATTTGTTGCATCCTTGCTTCCCTGCACATTGGGCTGATTGAAGGCGTTGATGCCAAGGATAGTACCGGCAGCAGCCACCGCCATTTCCCAGCGGTAAAATTCCTGTGCAATATCCGGTTTTTCCTCAATTTTAATGGAAACAACGGGATGACCAGCCTTGTTCAAGGCCCGTAATTTGTCATTCACTTGAGACTGCTCCTTGCCTTTCAGTTGAAGCTGAACGAATAAGCGGTCATCGCTGTAGTCAGCCGGAGTGAGCAGCTCCTCGCCTGTAACCGGCAGTATACCAGTCCCTTCTTTGCCGGTACTTTCGGCGATAAGCTGTTCCAGCCACATGCCAAGCGTAGATAGTTCGTCAGGCAAAACCAGCGTCAGCTTATCACGATTGTGGCGGGCCAGTTCACCCATGATGGCACCAAGCTTCAACGCAGGATTTTCGGAAGGATCATCCGTTGTTCGGCTGGCATGTTGCATGCGGAGGGCGCGTTCAAGTAAATCACCTATGTCGATTCCCTTCAACGCAGCCGGAACCAGTCCAAAGTAGGAGAGAGCCGAATAGCGGCCGCCAATGTCTTCAAAATTCAGGAAAACACGACGATAACCCCTCTTGTGAGCTTTATCGACGAGGGGCGTTCCCGGATCAGTTATAGCAGCGAAATGGGAGCCGGCATCATTTGTAACAGATTGTACTTTATCGTAGAAATAATCGTCAAAGGCATTGGATTCAGCCGTCGTTCCTGACTTGCTCGCTACGATAAACAGCGTTTTATCAAGTGGTACTTCCTTTTCAACCTGCTGGATAGTTTCCGGATCGGTGGAATCCAGAACGGTAAGTTCCAGTCCGTCTTCACTTTTTTCAAAAGTGCGTTCAAAAAGGAGTGGTGCCAGGCTGCTGCCCCCCATACCCATGTGAACGACGTTTGTAAAACCTTCTTCATGGATTTCCCGTGCAAAATGTTGCAGCCGGGGGACCGCCGAGAGCATTTTTTCCGAAACGTCGAGCCAGCCCATCGTATTGGGGATCATTTCTTTGGATTCCGCATCATCTTTCCACAGCGTGGCATCTTTGTCCCAAATCCGACTGTTGAATTTATGCTGCTTCATGTCAGCCAGACGTTCCTTTACATCCGATTCATACGAACCCAATTGGGCTTCCATTGGATCAATCGGCTGTTCCAGTGCCTCTTTGCGCTGTTTTTCCAGGACGTTCATAAGTTTGTCGAACGGCTTGCAAAATTTATCCACACCTTCATCTTCCAGTTGTTTTGTCACTTCATCAATATCGATGCCGAGTTTGGGCAGATTGTCCATTACTCTTTCAGCCTTATCGATATCATCCTCAAGGCGCTCAGCCGGGTCGCCGTGATCGCGGTACGCTTCCAGCGTTCTCATCGGAATGGTATTGATGGTTTTGGGACCGATCAGTGCTTCAACATATTTAACGTCGCTGTAGTCAGGATTTTTTGTACTGGTGCTGGCCCAAAGTACGCGTTGTGTATCGGCACCGGCATCGGCCAGTTTTTCGAAGCGGTCGGATTCAAAGACGTCCCGGTAAATTTGATAAGCTATCTTAGCACTTGAAATCGCCACTTCACCGTGCATGTCTTTGGCGAGCTCTGCCTTTTCACCGCTGCCGTCCATAAATTCTTCAATCATCGGATCAACCAGCACGTCAATGCGGCTCAGGAAAAAGCTTGCCACGGATGAAATATTTTCAATTGATTTACCTGCTTCAAGCCGCTTTTCCAGTCCTGAGATATAAGCATCGGTAACAGCTTTGTAACGATCCAGTCCGAACAGCAGCGTAACATTGACATTGATGCCCTCGCTGATGAGCTGCTCAATAGCGGGCAGCCCCTCTTTGGTGCCGGGGACCTTGATGAGCACGTTGGGTCGATCCACGCGTTCCCAAAGTTCGCGGGCTTCTTCGATAGTTCCTTCGGTATCATGCGCCAAGTGCGGAGAAACCTCAAGACTCACAAAACCGTCACCGCCGTTCGTTTCATCATAAACGGGATAATACAAATCCGTAGCGAATTGAATATCCTCAATCGCCAGACTTTGATACATTTCCTCAGCATCCAGACCCTGTAAGGCTTTGGCATGAATGGCCGACTCGTACTCTTCACCGTTATCAAAAGCCTTTTGGAAAATAGAGGGATTGGAGGTTACGCCCTTGACTTTATCCTCGGAAATGAGCTGTTCCATTTCACCGGAGACCAGCATATCCCGACGAATAAAATCAAGCCATATACTCTGCTTAAATTTCGTCAGTTTTTGTAGTGGATTTTCACTCATAATGATTCACCTTTTTGTTCTAAATTTTGAATTTTTGTCAGTCGTCGCTGGTGACGCTCAGCGCCACTAAATGTTGCATTTAAAAAAGAATTAATAAGTTCGTATGCCAATTCGTCGCCGATTACCCGTCCGCCCAGGCAAATGATATTCAAATTATCATCTTCAACCCCCTGATGCGCGGAAAAGATATCATGGATTAGTGCAGCGCGGACCCCGCGTATTTTATTTGCAGCAACCGAAGCGCCCACCCCACTCCCGCAAATAGCAATGCCGCGGTTTACCTCGTTTTTTGCAACGGCGCGCGCTAACGGAATCACAAAATCGGGATAATCGTCCGTATCATTGAGCTCGCTGGCGCCATAATCGTGAACATCATGGCCCTTGTTTTTTAGCCACGTTTTGACTGCTTCCTTCAGGCGAAATCCGCCGTGGTCTGCTGCGAGCCCAATATCCATAAGCATTTTTTTTATTTAATTTTTGCCATACAGGCTACTATAATAACCAGTATAGGGTTGCAAACGTTTAGGATAATTAAGTATTCTTTTTTTCTTTTCTGAACGTATAGGCTGCTGCCCCGATGACGCCGGAGTCGCCATCCAGATCAGTAGGGACAATTTCCAGCGGTTTAACAGCAGCGTCGAGTATTCGCTTGCGAACTTTCTTTTCTACCATGGGTATTAAGTCGGAAAGATGTTCGGTAACGCCTCCGCCCATGATGATGCGTTCGGGATTCAGAGCGTTGGTAAGGCCGGTTAGTCCGCCGGCCAGTGCGTTAACCACATTTCCTATAATTTCTTGGGCAAGTTCATCATCTTTTTCATAGGCCTTTAATACATGTTTGGCTTTGACATCAGCTACGTTGCCGCCGGCCATCTCAAGAATAAGTGTTTCTTTATTCGACTCATTATTAATGGCTTCCCTGGCATCCCGTTCAATAGCCCAACTGCCGGCCAGGGCCTCCAGGCAGCCATAGTTACCGCAGTGGCATTCGGGTCCGTTGAGTTGTACCGTCATGTGACCAATTTCACCGGCCGTATTACTGGCGCCGCTTAGCATTGATCCTTCGCTGACAATGCCTCCGCCGATGCCGGTACCGATAAATATGCAGATGGTATGATTCAGACCTTTGCCGGCACCGTGAAGCCATTCACCCCATGCTGCAGCGCGGACATCGTTGAGTACCGTAACGGGAATACTTAGTTGGTTCTCAAGATTCACATCCAGCGCAACATTTTTCCAGTTTAAATTCGGCGCATAGCTGACGGCTCCTGTTTCTTTATCAATCTGCCCGGCCACACCGATACCCAGTGAAATTGGATCGGAGGAGGCGTTTTCTATTAAGCTTTTCGCTAATTTTTGGATTTGTTTTTGAATTTCTTCGGCTCCGCCGGATACATGTGTCTCTACCCGTTTTCTATTTTGAATCGAACCATTCTGATCAACATGGGCCGCCTCAATTTTTGTGCCCCCCAAATCTACACCGATGGCCCATTCGTCTGTTAGTGCCATTTATTTATGATATTTGATATTCATCTTAAGCAAATACAAACTGAAATATTCATAAAACAAAATATATTTGCAAAATGTAAGTCAGAAAACAATACATTTAATTTGATAATTCATTCACGCAACAAATTCTTCAATCGCCCAATCACTCAATCACTAAATCCATTTCCTACCGTCCATAAGCAATGACTTTAAGCGGGTCGGTTTTGGAGGCAATGCGGGCCGGCAGCCAGGAAGCCAGGGCGCAAAGAATAATGGTTGTCACTATGACAATGGCAAAATCCAGGCCGTGCGGTTCAACCGGGGCGTACGACATATAATAATTTTGCTCTGACAGGGGAATAATATGATATTGACCCTGCAGCCAGTCGAAGAGCAAAGAGAGAGCAACGCCGAAAATTAGTCCTGTAAATCCCACAAGCAGCCCCTCAAACAAAAATACAGATCGAATGTCGCGATCCCTGGCACCCATAGTCTTGAGAATGCCAATATCACGGGTCCGCTCAAGCACCATCATTAAAATGGTTCCAATCAGATTGAAAGCTGCTACAATAATCATCCCGCTGATCACAAAAGGAATAGTTTGTTCCTGCAGGTTCACCCATTGAAAAATCCCGTAAAATTTTTCATAAATCGTTTCGGTATAATAAGGATAGGGGAGGGCGGCAGAAAGTTTGCTGTCAAACGATTTTATTTTTTTGTTGTTTTTAAGCTTGATATCAACCGCCGATGAATACACCCCCGGCATGCTGAATAATTTTTTTGCATATTTGCGATTGATGAGGGCAAAGGCTTCATCAAAGCGATGGATGCCCGTTTTGTATATACCGGTAAGCCGAAATTGTTGAATATTGGGCGATTCGAGCGGGGAGGGGATGCCATTGACGGTATAAACCGTAATTTTATCTCCAATTTTAGTCTGGAGCTGTGTTGCCAGGGCTTGACCAATGACGATCCCCGGCAGGCCTCCCGCAGAATCAGCCGAAAAGCTGTATCGCCCTTTGTAAATATAATGGCGCAAATCAGTAATTTTTCCTGATGGAGAAATGCCTTTAACAAGGGTTCCGGTTACATTTTCGGGTGATTGAATCATCGCCTGTCCGGTTACGACCGGTTCAGCCCGGGCTATTTGCGGAAATTTCTTGAGCGTTGCCATCAGGGTATCCGTGCGGAAGATCGGTTTTGCAGAAAAAGTGGCAACCTTTATGTGGGGGGCAAAACCAAGGACTTTATTATCGATTGTAGATTTAAATCCATGAACGATAGACAGGGCAATAAGCAGGCCCGCAGAACCTATGGTAATGCCGCCGATGGCCATTATTTTTATGAAAGAAAGGAAATGGGATCCCTGGCGTCCTCCTTTAAAATAACGTAGCGCCAGGTGCCATCGAAAGTTCATAAATTGTAAATTTCAAAATTCAATCTGCAAAACAAATTACAAATTTTAATCATCAAAAAGTAAAACTTGAAAATTTATAATTTGATATTTGTAATTTAACTCTGTTCCGGTTTCATCTGTGGGAAGAAAAGTACGTCACGGATAGAATCGGAGTCAGTCATGATCATGGCCAACCGGTCGATACCGAGACCCAGTCCGGCAGTCGGAGGCATTCCATATTCGAGTGCCGTAAGGAAATCCTCATCGATGATTTCATCCTCGCCGTCATTTGAAGAACGCTGGCGTGCCTGCGCTTCGAACCGTTCACGCTGATCCTGCGGATCATTCAGCTCGGAAAAGGCATTAGCGATTTCTTGTCCGGTACAGAAGCATTCAAAGCGTTCTACCAATCCTTCTTTGGTGCGGTGCTTTTTGGCAAACGGACTCATTTCAATGGGGTAATCGGTAATGAAAGTTGGTTGAATCAGGTTTGGCTCAACGCATTCACTGAAAATCTGGTCAATAATTTTGCCCTTTCCGGCTCCGCCTTCAGGTTCAATATCCAGCTCATAGGCCGTTTCTTTTAAGGTGGACAGATTGCTGTTATAGAGGTTTTTTCCAGTGGCTTCTTCAAGTGCTTCAAACATGGGAATGCGCGGCCACGGAGCACTAAAATCGATCTCGTTATCACCCACCTGAATGGTTGAAGTACCATGCAAGGTCTGGACGACATGATTGAGCAAATTTTCCACAAATGTCATCATCCAATTGTAATCTTCATAAGCTACATACAGCTCAACCTGCGTAAATTCCGGGTTATGGAAGCGGGACAGCCCTTCGTTGCGAAAATCCTTTGAAAATTCATAGACGCCTTCGTAACCGCCCACAATCAGTCGTTTCAGATATAACTCGTTGGCAATGCGCAAGTATAATTTCATATCCAGCGTATTATGATATGTGACGAATGGCTTGGCTGAAGCGCCCCCGTAAATAGGTTGAAGAATCGGGGTTTCCACTTCGAGGTAGCCTTTGTCGTTCATAAAATCACGCATGGCCTGAACCATCTCTGTGCGCTGCCGGAATACTTTTTGCACGTCTTTATTAACAATCAGGTCAAGATATCGCTGTCGATACCGTTGTTCTTTATCAGTAAAAGCATCATATATTTTTGTTTTGCCGTTTTCCTCCACTTTTTTTGGGATGGGAATCGGGCGGAGCGTTTTGCTGAGTATTTCAAATTCATGGGCATAAACCGTCGTTTCACCCGTACCGGTGATGAATACGTGACCTTTGATGCCCACGATGTCGCCGATATCCGTCAATTTTTGAAATATCGATTCATAGGTTTCCTCTCCAACATCATTCCGCCTGATATAAATCTGGATAGTTCCTTCCGCATCCTGAAGATCAAAAAAGGTGGATTTGCCCATGTTTCGGCGTGTCATTATTCGGCCGGCGACGGCGACCTGCGGCGCTTCATCCTTGTCCTGATCGTCTTGTTTAACAAGGTTTTCATTTTTAAGAATTTGCTGGCTTGTATGGGTTCGCTCAAAATCATAGGGATACGGCTCGACGCCCATACTACGCAGTTCCTGTAATTTTTGAACACGTATTTGATGTTGTTCGCTAACGGAAGGTTCGCTTTGACTCATTATTTTTAGTTAATTAAATAGATGTATTTTTCAAGATTATTATTCAGCTTTACTGCTGATCTCTTCATTAAAAGTGAAACGTTTGGATGATGAATTATTACCCGATAAACTTCCCGAAAGAGTGCTGTGAAGTAAAGCCGAAATGTATTTCCAAGCTTCAAAGTCCTTTTTGATTAAGAAGACCAATTTCAAGCGCTAAAAATAATCATTTGACGGCACAATTGTGAATTTTTTATGGTTGAAATAATAAAAGAGATAAACGAAAATTCGTTTATTCCTGTGATTCATTGTATCTTTAAGTCTAAACAAAGATAGAGGCTGCCTTGCAATTATTAACCCATCTGCTTCCTGCTAACATTTCCGGCGATTTGACCCTTGCATGGTGCAAGATATATGATGATTATTCGATTGATATCTTGAATGCCGATGAATGGGAAAAATATCGCGCATTTGAAAGCGATAATCGCCGCCGTGAATACCTTGCCAGCCGCTGGCTCATCAGGCAAATGCTGCAAGAAATGGATTTAAATCCGGATACTTTTTTGTTGAAAAAAGATGAAAAGGGGAAACCATTCGGTGAATATGATGGTATAAATTATCACATAAGTATAGCACATACGAAAGAGCGGGTTGTATGTGGTATTTCCTTAAATTTGCCAATTGGCATAGATATCGAACCTGAAAGCCGTAGTGCTCCACCCGCAGTGCGCCGCCGAATTTTGACGGCCCGTGAGCTTTCGATGCTGAAGGATGAGCAGACCATTCGTCTCTGGACTCTCAAGGAGGCTTCTGTCAAACTCCAGGGCGAGGGACTGCGCACGAATTTACGCGAGTGTAATATAATATCAGCAGATGAACGTCTGTTTATGGTAAATATTAATGGTCAGCATGAAATAAATATTTGTAGTTTTAATTATCGAATGAACTGGCTGGCTATAGCATGGAACCACTAAATTAATGGGAATTATGTTACGAGAAGTTACAGAATTTTCAGCTGAGGAAATTCAAAAAGGGCTGCAGAAAGCCCGAGAAAGTCATGGTGAGATTAATGAGGGAATCCGTATCCTTTTTGCACCTGCAACAATCAATACCCAAAATTTCAACCGGGTTTGTGATATTTACAGTCGCCTTAACCCGACCGGTTATGAAACGGTCGTGGTCGTGGAGGAGCACCCTGAAGTGCTTGGCAAAAAGTTACCCATGCCTTCAACGCAGTCTTACAAAACCCCGCTTGGGGAAGTGCCGGTAAATGATCCTTTACGGAATGAATTTTGTGACGAAGATGATGATTTTTTCATCTTTGATCCGGCCTACAGCGAAGATATGAGCTTATTTCATCAACTCATGATGTTGCAAAATTGTTTGAATGATTTTAATGCACTAAGCATTCAGATTGCGGATAAAAATCAATTTATATTAAAAGAATTAGTTCATGCCCTGCAGGAGGTTATGGCATCTAAAAATGGGCTTCTTGTTTTCTGTTCTGATTTGGAAACAGGCGACAGGGAACAGGTGTTGAAAATACAAAAAATGGTTAAAGAAAAATCGCATTCGAGTCTGTTACATTACCTGAATAGCGATGATATGCAGATGAAAGGCACGGCTGCATTTATTGTCGGGGTAATGGTTGCTGATGAGTGGGGTATGCAGATTAACTTTGTAGAAGAGAAAGGAGAATCAGCTTCGCTTGCCGCTTTTGCCGACCATGCCCGCGTGTTTTATTATTGATATTAAAATAAATAGAGCCCTGATTTCACTAAGACTTGGCTCATGGCACGATTTGAATTCGTGTTATGAATAAGCGGGGCCGTCTAAAAAAGTTGCTTTGAAATAATTATTATTTCATGAAAAAACTGAGCATCTCTTTCATTGGCACTGGCGCGCTGGGCGGGGTGATGGCGCGTGCCGCTGCCATGGCTGGTTTTCCCATCAAAAGTGTATTTAACCGATCGATAGCCCCGGCACGGAAGCTGGCCGGGGAAATCGGAGCGGAACAGTTTGGCGAATTTCCGCGGCAAATAAAATCACTGGGAAAGCTTATTTTTTTAACGGTGCCCGATCGCCATATTGAGGGAGCAGCCGAAAAATTAGCCGGAGTTGAAAAAAACTTTGACGACTATTTCGTAGCCCATTGCTCAGGCAATAAACCGTCGGCAGTGCTTCATTCTCTTCAAAAAAGGGGGGCGGCAGTGGCTGCTTTTCATCCGATACAAACATTTAGCCCGGCTTCGACCCCCGCAGATTTCCGGGATATTTTTATCGATATTGAAGGGGACAATAAATCCGTAGATTTTTTTAAAAATTTTGCCGGTGAACTTGGCTGCACGCCGATGGAAATTGCCCCCGAGGCCAAGCCGTATTTACATGCCGCAGCAGTGATGGCTTCCAATTATTTGGTGGCTTTGCTGGAAAGTGCGGGTCAAATGGCAGAAATGGGCGGAATTGATGGAAAAGAGGCACGCGGCGCGCTGATGCCGCTTGTACAAAAAAACGTGTCTAATATTGCTCGGAGCGATAAGTTACTCGATGCCCTGAGCGGTCCCATTTCCCGCGGAGATTCGGACACGGTAGCCGATCACCTGAAACTGCTGGAATCGAATCCGCCGTTGGCAACCTTATATAGAAAACTGGGACAAGTGCTTATTCAATCAATAAGAGAAAACGGACGGCTGCCTAAGCAAAAGATCAATGAACTTTTTGAAATTTTAGATGAACAGTAATGAAAGACGAAGAGCGAGAAGATTTTTATCAGCGTATTTATGAAGTCGTGGCTCAGATTCCCAAAGGCAAAGTGACCACCTACGGAGCCATCGCTCAACATCTGGGCGTGGCATCCGGGGCCCGAATGGTTGGCTACGCACTGAACAACGCCGGTAGCGAAAATATCCCGGCGCATCGCGTGTTGAACAGGCTGGGGCAACTCACCGGTCGTCGTCACTTTCCCGGCGATACCATGCGCGAGCGTCTCCGCCAGGAAGGGGTGCAGTTTGTGGAATCTTACACCGTCGATATCGAGCGGCATTTTTGGAATCCGGATGAACTTCGTCAATCGGATTAGCATCCTTTTGATTCAATTATTTTGTTATTACATATCTTGCGAAAATAGTTTTGGGCAAGGCGTATAGTGATGATTATTTAATTATAAATATTATTAAATAATAAGTGTAATTATATGGACAGCATGAAATTTTACAATTTTATCAAGGCTTTAAAATAATTTTAAAAATTGTCGAATATCAACTATTTCGAAAATTTAAACTGAAGACTGTATAATTCAATCAATAACAATAAGGAGGAAACACTCGTTAAAGCAAGTTAAAAAGATTGGACTGACTTATTGGGAAAAGAAGGACACTTTTGATAAATTAAATAAGCGTATCTGCGGCCTAAATCATTCTTCAAACATGTCGCCGGAATGAAAATAAAAGATCCGATGTCAAAATAGACAGGCTGTACCATCAATTTTCCTGAATAAGATTAACGAATTTTTTAAATATATGTTTGCAGAAGCGGTAGCATCAGGGCAAAAAAAGAAATCTAAAAAGGGTGAAGGTCCATCGATCCCCTTAATGGAGGATTTCTATACTATTCAGGGCGAAGGATTCCACACGGGTCGGGCGGCCTATTTTATTCGTACGGCCGGCTGTGATGTGAATTGCTGGTGGTGCGATGTGCAGGAGAGCTGGGAGGAATCGGATCACCCGCGTGTAGCCGTAAGTGATATTGTTGAGCGGGCAAAATCCAGCGGGGCGCCATTTGCCGTCGTGACGGGTGGCGAGCCGTTGCTGCATGATTTGGGTCCGCTGACCCAGCAACTGAGGCAGGCCGGATTGGAGGTCCACATTGAAACCAGCGGCTCATCCCCGCTTTCAGGGCATTTGGACTGGATTACGCTATCGCCAAAACGATTTAAGGAACCGCTCGACGAAGTTTTTCCCCACGTGGATGAACTGAAAGTGGTGGTGCTGACCAATAAAGATCTGGAGTGGGCCGAAAAAAATGCTGCAAAATGCCCGGATGATACGTACCTGTTGCTGCAGCCGGAGTGGAGCCGTGAGTCTTCACGCGAGTTGATTGTGAACTA
>DASQZL010000175.1:0-4453 GCA_035638715.1 Balneolaceae bacterium | reverse complement strand
AAACGTGCCCAGGAAGCAAGTGGTGGTAATGGCGGGGGATTTGACTGGTCACAATATGCCCGGCCGGGCCAACAACAGGGATTTCGGGGAGGACAGCAATCATATCGCCGTGTAAATATGGATGATCTTTTCGGCGGACGTTCTTCACAGGGCCAGGGTAGCCCGTTTTCCAGCTTTTTTGAGACGCTGTTCGGGGGCGGTCAGGGTAGCCCGTTTGGCCAGGGTGGGCGCGGACAATCATTCGGTCAACAGTTTCGGGGCGCGCGGCAACAGAACCGCCAACAGCAGCGCAGGCGAACCACGCGAAAAAAGAACATCACTGCCAAAGCAACTATCTCACTTCAGGAAGCCTACAGAGGAACTTCCAGAACAGTACGCGTTGGCGGTGAAAAAATGAAAGTTAAAATTCCGGCGGGCATTGCCAATGGACAAAAACTAAAGTTAAAAGGCAAAGGATCGGCCACAAAGCCGGGCGGTCCCCGGGGCGATTTGTTTTTAAAAATTTCCATAAAAATGCCCAAAAATTATGAGCGAAAAGGTCGTAATCTGTATTACGACCATACGATTGATGTTTATACCGCTGTGCTTGGCGGTGAAACGACGGTCTCTACCCTGGGTGGCAAAGCTAAACTTAATATTCCGGCGGGTACATCCAGCGGTAAATTATTTAAGTTGAAGGGATTGGGTATGCCCGCTTTCAAAAAACCATCTCAGAAAGGTGATTTATTCGTCCGCATACAGATTGAAGTACCCGAAAATCTTTCTGATGAAGAGAAGGAATTATTCCAAAGACTGGCGAAACATTAGTCCCGGGTTTGATATCTGTCCAAAGGTCCGTTAAAAGATTTTGTCGTATTAATAATATTTCCCGGAGACCGTACTTTGAACTAATTTATGTCCATTTTTTAAGTAAATAAATCTGGTGATAATCGGGCCAACAAGCTGGAGACTAAAAAACTAAGCGTACTTGGGCTACTGTTATACCCGGGTTTTTCTAAAATCCTCAGGGTTTTTTATTTCTATTGGCCAGCATTTTAAAATTCACCCATAATGATACGACAAGCGCGGCCACATATAAAATACCTGTCCAAAGATTCACCGTATAGGCCGATACGTGTAAATGCGTCCACCAGTCCACTAAAAACTTGATATACGAACGGGGCATATTTGTATAGCCAAGGTGACGGCGTACCTCCCAGTGCCATTGGGTGCAGGGGCAGAATCCAAATCCGTACCAGATACCCAATACCGTCCATGACAAACCTGTTAATAAAAGTGTCACTAAATTCAGGAGGCGCGTTTTTTTCCAAATCCAGCCGAAAAGGTTGAATATTATCAGCGCTGTATGAAAAACGATGAAAAATATGTTTAGAAACTGATACACAGTTGGGAGCGGTCAATTGTCAACAGTCAGCCATCCGTTCAAATATATAAGAATAAATATCGAACAATGACGATTAAAAATGAAGAATTTAAAATTAGGAATTAAGAATTATACGTTTATTCCTTTCGATATTGCTATGGAAATCATTTAGCAGTACAGTACCGACTTTAGCTTAATCAGCATTTGAGATTACTCAGCCGAAAGCGTTCGGGTTCGGAATGAACTGTGCTTAAAATCAAGCAGCCATTGCTTTTTTTGCCTTAAAGGGCTCGCATTTTTTACCCACCGCAAACGCCTGTCGCAGCAGCTTGTGAGCGATGGCCACTTTAATAACTTTTTCCGGTTTTCCTCGGGCTTTGAGTCGTTCGTACATCTGCCGACACCCCGGATTACAGGTTTTGGCCGTCCAGCTACACATATAAAGCAATTTCCGCATCTGTGGACATCCAATCTTACTGATGCTTCCCCGGCCTTTAACCGAGGAACCGGACTCCCAGATCCGCGGGCAAATGCCCACATAGCTGGCCAACTTTCGTGGGCTATCAAAGCGACGAAAGCCATCCGTTATAGTCAACAAGTGAATGGCGGTTTTGTTGCCTATGCCGGGAACCCTCAGAAGCACCTGCAACTGTTGGTCGTAGTGCTCGGTGGCCAACGCTTCCATACGCCGTTCGATCCGGACCAGCTGCAGGGCTATTTGCTCACGTTGCTCTGCGATAAGCTCTTCAACCAGAGGTTCAACGCTGTGTTGCCCGAACGCTTCTTGTTGCCCGTTTAGCACGGCCTGCTGGCGAAGAAAACCATCTCTTAAGCTCATAAGCTGCTTTAGGGCTTGTCGCACTTTGGACGGCGGCTTCCAGGATTTTGGCTGTTGTTCGACTCCATAGCAGGCAATTAACCCCGCATCCTTGGCATCGGTCTTCGTTCGGCTAAGCTTCATTTGGCTATAGCGCCGAATCACCAGCGGATTGACCACACTCACCGTAACCTTCTGTTCGTAGAGCCAGGTTGCCAGCCCCAGATAATAGGGCCCAGAGGCTTCCATCACGATATGGGCAGATCCGTTTGTCCATGTTAAGAACTTCTCCCAGCCGACCGGGTTATTGGGAAACTGCTTTCCGATGGTACGAGTAGTGCAAAAACAGTCAAACCAACCTTTGGAAATATCTATACCAATAATTGTCATCGCTTTGTATATTAAAAATGTTGAAGGTGAAGAAGGTTTCCGTGTCCAAATCCATCCTACATACTGGCTCGAAGCCTACTGAAGGGTCCGTGGTTACACGGCGGTGGCAACCGGCAGGGCAATCATTCCGAACGAGCTCACAGGCTCACCGGCAAACGACTGGTTCCCTGCCCGCCACCAACCTTCCGTTTAATCGAAGGTCTACCATTTAAACATCGCTTCCAAACATAGGATGACGATCTTCGATAGTGGGATATGATCCTGATGCATTTGGCTACCTTAATTTGTGCTTTACGACGATGAACGTTTATCCTATCATCGCCCTCGCAAGTGACTGTCTGGGTCTCTCCGTTGTTAGCGCTTCCATGGACGACAAAACACAATAAAAGCCATCCCTGATTTTGTCATCCTGAACCCGGCCAGCCGGCCCTGTGGAATGCCACACCGTGGCCCCGGCAGGCCGGGATTCCACGGGCCAGGCGCGTGAGGGATCTCAAGTGATGATAACGGCAATATCTTATTCAAGGCTAAAAATAGTTTCACACTGAGAACAGGGCGTTGGTACGTACTGAATATGAACGAACTCAGCATTTAAGATTCCTCGTCTTCCGACGGCTGTCGGAATCCTCGGAATGACGATCTTCGATAGTGGGATATGATCCTGATGCATTTGGCTACCTTAATTTGTGCTTTACGACGATGAACTTTTATCCTATCATCGCCCTCGCAAGTGACTGTCTGGGTCTCTCCGTTGTTAGCGCTTCCATGGACGACAAAACACAATAAAAGCCATCCCTGATTTTGTCATCCCGAACCCGGCCAGGCGCGTGAGGGATCTCAAGTGATGACAACGGCAATATTTTATTCGAAACTAAAAATATTTTCACACTGAGGATAGGGCGGCTGCTGCGTACTGAATATGGGTTAAATCCACAATTAACAGTCCTCGTCTTCCAACGACAGTCGCAATCCTATTTTCAGAAAAAATTTCCTCTGTCAAGAGTCTTTGTTTATTAGTATTATTGCACTCCGAATTATTCACTAAAAATCTTCACGCTTTATATGATAAAAAAGCCAGAGGCCTGCATTTTTGATCTTGATGGGGTCATAGTGGATACGTCTTGGTACCATTATAAAGCATGGCAGCGACTTGCAGCCTCACTTTCAATTCAATTCGGTGAGGAGGAAAATCAGCAGCTGAAGGGGCTGAGCCGCCACGATTCCATGCACAAAATATTAGAAATGGGCGGACGAACGATGAGCGAGCAGCAAATACAGCGCCTGACTGACCGCAAAAATGAGTGGTACCAGGAATATATTGCAGATTTGAGCCCGGACAACATCCTCGAGGGAATCCGTCCGTTTTTGGATGAACTTGAAGACAACGACATACGCAAGGCGATCGGTTCATCCAGCAAAAATGCGCAACAAATCCTTGAAGCGTTGCAATTGACCCATCGCTTTGATGCCGTCGTTGACGGGGATGCCGTAAAAAATGCCAAACCGGATCCTGAAATTTTTCTTCGCGCAGCGGAATTGCTTGGAGTATCTCCGGATGCCTGTATCGTATTTGAAGATGCCGCTTCAGGGGTGAAAGCGGCGAACAGGGCCGGTATGAAAAGTGTTGGCGTAGGCGATAAACACTTTTTGATAGATGCCGATGCCGTCATCCCCTCTTTCAAAAATATGACGCTTGATAACATACTGGCGCTCTTGGAAAAATAAAAAAATAGTTTATCTTGGCACTTATATGAATACAAAAAACAAGAACCATTTTTATAAAGTAGATCCCTGGAAAATTGTAGAGGAAGGCTTCGATCCCTCACGGCAGCGGGCGTCCGAGAGTATTTTCAGTATCGGGAATGGCTCTATGGGGCAACGCG
>DASQZL010000174.1:0-2262 GCA_035638715.1 Balneolaceae bacterium | reverse complement strand
AAGTGCTTGAAAACAAAAGCGGACAGGACTACAAAACGATTATTATTCCGACGGTGAGTGTTTTACCGCAAAAGGATATACGGATACTAAAAACGTTCGCAAAAGCAGGCGGGCATGTCATTTTTATGGGACAAAAGCCTCTGATGGTCGAAGACCGGACGTTTCGAAATGCAGATAAAACTTCGAACCTTAGATGGGCGATCCATGACCCATCCGGAAAGCTAACTGCAAAAGTAATGGATGTACTTCCCAATCCGGATCTGAAATTTGACAAACCAGATACCGCCATTGAATACGTTCACCGGCATTTAAAGAATGGGGAAGTTTATTTTCTTTTCAACAGAAGTGATAAGAAACAGGAGCGAACCGTCACGGTGAAAGGTTTGGGACAGGCACAGGTTTGGAATGCCAATACCGGACAGATTCATCTGGCTGGTAAAGCTCAGGAAGGGCATGGATTAGTCAGGATGCCATTGAAATTGAAACCAAACGGATCAGAGTTTATTGTTGTCGGTTCAGAACCGTGAGGCTTTAACCAAAGTAAGTACCGGGTTAATAGAGTGCGGATTCTCGCGGATATTAGTAACAAATATGCTCTCAGCGCATGAACGTTGCTATAATGTAATAATCCATATTTGCGATAATATTGAAGAAAATCACAAATTAATGGAAAAACACAAAGGTAGATGTACCGTTATTTTGATTTGTTTTGCTGCCATACTTAGTGGTTGCAGTAAGAATCAGGAAAAATCAAGCTTGAAGCAGCATTCTTCATCCATTCCACATCTGCAAAAGCGGGGTAAAGCTATTCAATTAAAGGTGAATGGGAAGCCTTATTTGATATTGGGAGGCGAATTACATAATTCTACTTCTTCCAGTCTCAAATATATGAAGCCAATCTGGCCAAAATTGGCGAAGGCCCATCTGAATACCGTCTTGGCTGCCGTTTCCTGGGAATTGATAGAGCCCCAAAAAGGAAAATTTGATTTTCACCTGGTAGACGGGATGATTCGTCAGGCCCGTAAAAATCATCTGCACTTGATTTTATTATGGTTTGGAAGCTGGAAAAACGGTCAATCTACTTATGCTCCCATTTGGGTCAAAAAAGACGAAAAAAAGTTTCCTCTGGTAAAAATAAAAAACGGGAAACATATTGATGTTTTATCTCCATTCAGCCAAAATACGCTCCACGCCGATGCCAATGCTTTTGCCGCATTAATGAAACATATTAAGCAAGTTGATGGCAAACAGCACACAGTCATCATGGTTCAGGTAGAAAATGAAGTTGGTGTATTAGGTGATTCAAGAGACAGGAGTCAACTGGCCGATGAATATTTTCATAAAAATGTACCCGAGAAATTAATCCACTATCTTCAAAATCACAAAAATAGCCTGAGAAAACATATTTATAATCTCTGGAAGCAAAATGGTTTTAAAACTGCCGGCACCTGGACCAATATTTTTGGCGGGGGTGCAGCTACAAATGAAATTTTCATGGCTTGGCAGTATGCTCATTTTATCAATCAGGTCGCTGCAGCGGGGAAAGCGGAATATCCATTACCGATGTATGTAAATGCCTGGATTGTACAGCCCGGTGATAAGGCGCCCGGCGATTATCCGAGTGGTGGTCCGCAGGCGCAAATGCACGATATCTGGAAAGCCGCAGCACCAAATATCGATATTTTAGCTCCGGATATTTATTTGAATGATTTTCAAAAGATCACAGCTCAATACAAAGAACCCAATAAAGCCCTTTTCATCCCGGAATCTTTTTCAGGAAGGAAGGGATCCGCAAATGCATTTTACGCTTTTGGCGCCCGTAACGCTATTGGTTATTCCCCGTTTGGGATAGAAGATGCCGTCAAAGATTCTACCGATGGACCGATATCAGAAGCCTATAATGTGCTTTCCCAGCTGCAGCCGCTGATTTTACAAGCGCAGGAGAAAGGAAATATAGCCGCCGTTTCATTAAATAAAGATCATACGGAACAAAAAGTGCATCTGGGAAATTACGTTTTGGATGTGCAAAGAAGGCATACCTGGGATACTTTAGGTGTCGCCCAAAAAGGATATGCACTTATTATTTCGACTGTGCCCGATGAATATTATGTAGCTGGAAATGATTTTGAGATAACGTTTTTTCCCGATTCAGGTTCAAAAATGGTTGGTTTTGATTATGTGGAAGACGGTTCTTTTAAAAATGGAAAATGGCGGGCCGGGAGAAGACTCAATGGAGATGCCATAAGTCATAGCATCCGTCTG
>DASQZL010000173.1:0-7935 GCA_035638715.1 Balneolaceae bacterium | reverse complement strand
GTCATAGGGTCGGTGCCGACTACTTTTCCATTATATTGCTTATTGTTATTTAAAGTAACGGTTATTTGGTCGGCATTATGTACAACGTGATTATTCGTTAAAATATAGCCATCTTTCGAGACGATCACGCCCGAGCCCAGTGCGCGTCGTTCTTCCTTTTGGGGAGCATTATTTCCGGGTTCACCGAAAAAACGGAAAAAAGGATTTTCCGGCCGCTGTACTTGAACCGTTTGCCTGATATTGATCGTAACGACCGACGGTTTTGTTTGCTTTGCTATATTAACGAAAGCGTCATTTAATTGCTTAAGTGTATTAACAGGCTGTTTCCCCGACGGAGGAATGTGAGCCGTCGATTTAAAATCAGGAAGAGAAAAAACTGAAGCTTCTTTGGTATTCGTTTTAAATGCATATAATCCTGCTCCCACAATTAGCAGGACTGCAATTAGTGTGTAGAAAGATTTAGAACGATTCATATTTATATTTAAGATTGATGAAAAAATTAATTGTCATTTATTCAGTATAAAAACCTTTTAACGTCTTGTATTATTGTGTAATTAATCTTGTATATTATTAAAATAGGTTAATTACTTTTAGTACTAAAAATTCATCCAATAAGTAGTAAAAAATTATCACCTTAAAAAAAGAAAAAACTCAAAGCTGTTTTAATATCAAACAGCTTTGAGTTTGGCAGAAAAACTTATTTGTTAAAGATTATTTGATTTCGATTTTCTTCTTGACTTTGCTTTCTGCTTTGTTGATTGTAATGTTTAATAATCCATTTTCGTACTTCGCGCTGATGGATTCTTCATCAACATAGTCGGGTAATTGAAAGGAACGACTAAATGTACCTTGCTTGGTTTCTACACGATGAAACTTTTTACCTTTTTCTTCTTTTTTGCTTTTACGTTCTCCTTCAATGGTTAGCCGTCCATTTTCCAGACTAATGTCAATGTCATCCTTGTTCATGCCGGGAAGTTCAGCCGTGACATGAAATTTATCCTCGCTTTCGGAAATATCTATACTCGGTACGAAAGATTTTCTGTTGACGCCTACTGCATCATTGAAAAATTCATCCAGTATGTCAGAAAATTGTCGATCTACCAAGTCTGTTCGCGGTTGGGTGTATGGAGAAATAGCCATAATGATACCTCTTGATTGCTTTTTGTTAAAGTTACAATTTTGAAACAAACAAACTGTCGTAATGTTTCGAATGAATCAATTTCACTTTAAAGTAATGCAATAGAAATGCCAACCAGCTGTGGCAGGCTTAAAAACTGACATTCAGCCAGACCAAACTGCTTTTTTTACAGGTGATAATGAAGGGAAAGAAAAGTTGTCACCGGCCTGCTCGACAATCAGTCAATGGAGGCTGTTTTTATGACAGAAATTTGCAGCGAACAGTTAACATTTAGCAGTGGATAGTTAGCAGTAAACTCACTGTTGAACTGTACACCGTTAACGGTCCTGTTTAGCTGTAGCTATCATTCCATTCTTTCGCAATAAGGAAAGCAAGCTCCAGGCTTTGTTGATAATTCAGGCGAGGATCGCAATAGGTTTCATAATTACGGTGCAGTTGACCCTCGTGCAAGCCCTTGGCCCCTCCAAGACATTCGGTTACATTATCACCGGTTAATTCGAGATGAACGCCTCCAAGATAATTTCCCTGATCTTTATGAATGACAAAAGTTTTTTGAATTTCATCAAGAATATCATCGAAGTTACGCGTTTTGATATCACTGTCAGTTGAGAAGGTGTTTCCATGCATGGGATCGCAACTCCATACAACGGGCATCCCTTCTTTTTTGATGGACTTGATAAGATCAGGCAGCCCGTCTTCGACCGCATCAACGCCAAAACGGGTGATGAGTACAATTTTACCGGCTTCGTGGCTCGGATTTAATTTTTCAATAATGGCCAGGGTCTCGTCAATATCGTAGTCGGGCCCCACTTTTATGCCGATCGGATTTTGAATGCCCCGTAAATATTCTACATGGGCCCCGTCAACAGCACGGGTGCGATTGCCAAGCCACACAAGATGAGCACTGAGATTAAACCATCCGCTGCGCCGGGGTACCTGTCGTGTTTGAGCTGAATCATAATGAAGATTCAGTCCCTCGTGCGAAGTGTAAATATTGATATTCTGCACGGTATCAAACTGATTGGGAGCAATGGTTTCCATAAAGCTTACCGCTTTTCGAATGGAATTAACCATCGTTTCATATTCCTGGTAGTAGGGATTTTCTTTCATAAAATCCAGCTCCCAGTATTCAGGATGATGCAGATCGGCAAATCCTTCATCCGAAAGGGCACGCAGAAAATTGAGTGTCAGGGCTGCTTTATTATATCCCTCAATGAGCCGACGAGGATCCGGAATGCGAGCCTCACGCCGCGGTTCAATACTGTTAATAAGGTCGCCCCGGTAATTCGGAATTTTTTCGCCATCTACAATTTCATAATTACGGGAGCGCGGTTTGGCAAACTGCCCTGCTATACGCCCGACGCGGACGACAGGTGTATCCATCTCATGGATCATAATAAAGCTCATTTGAAGCAGTACCTTCAATAAGTTTACCATTTTAGGTGACTGACAATCGGCGAAACTTTCTGCGCAATCACCTCCCTGAAGCAGAAAGCCATTGCCGGCCGCAACATCCGCCAACTTTTTTTTCAGGGCATTAATTTCCCATGAAGTAACCAAGGGAGGAAGCGTGCTAAGTTCTTCACAGGTTTTTTGCAGGACTTCCTGATCGGGATAGGTTGGAAGTTGTTTTACCGGATAATGTTTCCACGAATCAGGTGACCAGTTTTGGGTTTTGGCGTTTTTAGCTGTAGTCGTATTTTTTGCCATCAGTATTTAGGTTTTTGTCAGTCAATGAAACTTAAAGATACGTTTTATAGTACTTAATAAACAATCTTTCTTCATCGGGCTGAAGATATGGGGTTTAAACTACAAATGTAATGGAAGACCGGAGTTTTTTATTATTCAAGGCAAATATTTTGAAGTCGGTATCTGTTCAGCTTCCGCCTCCAGTTCGTTAAACACGATGGCCGTGGCCATACTGGTGATAGGGTAGGTCAAAATCAACCCGATACCCAGAAATACAGCCCCGAGAAAATTCAGTAGCAGCACACTTGCCCCAAAGAGCACCAGCTCGTAGATAAAACCTTCCGTGACATACCAACTTTTTCGGAGAGCAGTAAAGGAGGTATCTTCCTCTTTAATAATATAATAGGGATAAAACTGCAGCCGAACGGCCAGGTAGATGCCTGGAATAATAAGCAGGAAAAGGCCGATTAATACGGCAAAAAAATATAAAAAATAGGCAACAATATAACTCAGGAATATACGTCCATTATTGACGAGATCATTAACTTTTACAGCCCGGTCATCAATCAGGTAGTACATGATTTTTGTAAACCCAAGCGATAGAAAAAGCCTCACCATTGCCGCAATAAATGAAACGATTTGACTTTCAGTGGTCGGATTTTTGGGGGTAAAGAAGTAAATATACACTTCGGGCAACAGCCCCAGTGCAAAGTAGGTGACCATCACTCCAAAAACGAATGAAGCATATTTTCTATAGACCTGGATAGAATATTTAAGCAGAGGAGGAATGTTAATATTGAGTTTGGGCATAGGTGAATGAAAGACAAATAATTTTAGTTTTCAAAATCACAATAATAAACGGTTTTTTGATGGTACTCAACCCTTATAAAATGTTTAAAAAATGATTATATTTGTGGTTTTGGCAGCTTTTTTAATCAGGTTAATCGTTTGAATTGTATATCATACAGGATATTATCATAACATTTTATTGTACAAATGGTATGCAGTGAAAATGAAAAAGCGAAATCATTTTGCCTTTGCCCTTTTTGAAACCGTGATTTTATCGCTCAGTTAAAGCTATTAATTACTCATTTCATTCAAATAAAATTACACTGTGAGAGAAAATATTATTATCCGCGGTGCACGTGAGCATAATCTCAAAAATATTGACATCGACATTCCCCGCGAAAAGCTGGTAGTTGTAACCGGCATCTCCGGGTCAGGAAAGTCATCACTGGCCTTCGATACGATTTATGCCGAGGGACAACGCCGTTTTCTGGAGTCTCTTTCGGCCTACGCCCGCCAATTTTTGGGGATGATGGAACGCCCGGATGTCGATTTCATCGATGGGCTATCCCCCGTCATTTCCATCGATCAAAAAACCACGAACCGGAATCCGCGTTCAACGGTAGGTACAACTACGGAAATCTATGATTTTTTGCGGCTGCTGTTCGCCCGCATCGGTGTGCCTTATTCATGGAAAACGGGAAATAAGATGGAGAAGCAGACCAGCGATCAGGTGGTCTCCACTATTATGGATATGCCCGAAGGGACCAAAGCCTATTGCCTGGCTCCGGTTGTGCGTGGACGCAAGGGGCACTACCGCGAACTCTTTGAACGAACCATGAAGCAGGGATTTGTGCAGGTACGTGTGGATGGTGAGTTCATGGACCTGGAAGAAGACATGAAAGTCGACCGGTACAAGCGACACGATATAGAGGTTGTGGTAGATCGTTTTGTTATACGTCCAAAAAGTGAAAACCGGATTGCCGAAAGCGTACGAATGGCCCTGGAAATGGCGGAGGGTAACGTTATCATTGCGGTGCCAAAGGGAGATGACGAATTTGAAGATCACCTGTATTCTAAAAATTTGTTTGATCCGGAAAGCGGCCTGGCGTACGAAGATCCGGCGCCGAATATGTTTTCTTTTAATTCGCCTTATGGTGCTTGTCCGCATTGCGATGGACTCGGCTATACTTACGGCGTGGATATAAATTTACTTATTCCCAATCGGGAACAGACAATTAATGAAGGAGCGATCCGATTTCTTGGTAAGCCGCGTGATATTTTTGCTTTTAAACAGTTAAAGGCCGTACTCGATACCTTTGACCTGGATTTTGATACTCCCATCAAAGAGTTTCCGGATGAGGCGATGGACACGCTGATGAACGGCGGCGGGGACAAAAAATATGACGTAAGTTACGATTTTCGCAATGACAGTGTCACGTACAAGCATTCGTTCCAGGGATTGCGCGAGACGATTCAGCAGCAGCACAAGGAAAGCAAATCGAAGAAAAAGCGCGACAAGGCCGAAGCCTTCATGAGTAAGATTGACTGCCCCGAATGCGGTGGCGGACGGCTCAAAAAAGAATCGCTCTCGTATAAGATTGATGGCTACAATATTCATGATCTGGTGAAAATGGATATCAGCGAGCTGCGCGATGCCATCAATAACTTGTCACTGACAAAGCGCCAACGGACCATCGGCAGACAAATTTTGAAGGAAGTACGCGATCGGCTCGATTTTCTGTTGAATGTGGGATTGAATTATTTAACACTCGACCGCGAAGCAAAAACGATCAGCGGCGGGGAGGCGCAGCGCATCCGGTTGGCCACGCAGATTGGTACGCAGCTTGTGGGCGTTCTTTACATTCTTGATGAGCCGAGCATCGGTCTTCACCAGCGCGATAATATCAAATTGATTCGCTCCCTGGAGACCCTGCGCGACCTGGGGAACAGCGTTATTGTTGTTGAGCACGACCGTGAAACTATCGAACATGCCGATCATGTCATTGATATAGGGCCGGGAGCCGGCGAGCATGGAGGACAAATAATTACGGAAGGCAGCCCTGAAGATCTTGATCCGGATTCCATGACCAAAAAATTTCTGGACGATGAGGAGGTGATTGAATATCCCGATGAACGGCGCGCCGGAAATGAAAAAAAAGTTCAAATAAACGGTGCGCGGGGCCATAACCTCAAAAATATAGATGTAGATATTCCGCTCGGAAAGTTTATTTGTGTGACGGGCGTAAGTGGCAGCGGTAAAAGTTCGCTTACCAATCAGACGATTGCGCCTATTCTCATGAA
Organism: Balneolaceae bacterium; assembly: GCA_035638715.1. Classification (GTDB taxonomy): domain Bacteria; phylum Bacteroidota; class Rhodothermia; order Balneolales; family Balneolaceae; genus SMO-BIN1. The sequence continues at coordinate 2,018 of DASQZL010000173.1, read as the reverse complement.
TAAATTTTATAATTCCAAAGATGTGCCTTTGCCGTTCGATACGGTTGACGGGCTCGACAACCTGGACAAAATTATTTCCGTCGATCAGAGTCCGATCGGTCGCACGCCGCGCTCCAATCCGGGGACGTACACCAAAGTTTTTGATCATATTCGTTCCCTTTTTGCCGAACTTCCGGAATCAAAGATTCGCGGTTATGACCAGGGGCGGTTCTCCTTCAACGTAAAAGGCGGGCGATGTGAGGCCTGTGGTGGTGATGGTGTACGCAAGATTGAAATGAATTTTTTACCCGACGTTTATGTCACCTGCGAAACATGTAACGGCAAGCGTTACAATCGCGAGACGCTTGAAATTTATTACAAGGGCAAAAATATTGCCGACGTACTGGGAATGTCGATTGAGGAAGCCTACGAATTCTTCGATTCGGTACCGGCAATCAATCGTATTTTGGGAACATTGGTTGATGTTGGGCTTGGTTATCTTCGTTTGGGGCAACCCAGTACCACGCTTTCGGGAGGCGAAGCGCAGCGGATAAAGCTGGGACGTGAGCTCTCAAAAGTGAGCACCGGCGACACGCTTTATATAATGGATGAACCGACCACCGGCCTGCATTTTCAGGATGTGCGGATGCTGGTTGATGTGTGTCAGCAATTGGTTGATAAAGGAAATACGGTAATTGTTATTGAGCATAATCTGGATCTCATAAAGGCCGCCGACTGGATTATTGATCTGGGTCCCGAAGGCGGCAAGGAAGGTGGTGAAATTATTGCCAAGGGTACTCCCGAAGAGGTAGCTAAAAGTGAAATCAGCTACACGGGACAATATTTGAAGGAGGAATTTGAGCGGGAGCAAAGCAGAGAATCGGCCGCCAGAGCATCATAAAATATTTAACGGAGGTCTTGTTTACAGAACTATGTAAGTTATTCATGTTATGGCACCCTTTTGGCAAATAATACAGATAAAGTTCTACATAAATTGAAGATTTTATAAGCTAAAATGCTTGCAAACCGTTGATATTTTTATTATTAAATTGAAGTTATTCCAAGTCATTAAATTATAGCGCATTTTAAAAATATATGGTTATGGAGCTTGCATCAGCCGAGTTATTATAAATACACGATATATGTTCAGTCTCTGATACCGGTTACAGATTACATCACGTTAACTTGGTTTGGATACTTAATGAGTGCGTTTTGATCAATTTGGCAGGTCAAATTAATTATAATTTGTCTAAATACCCCAGGAAAAGCGAGCTCTTAATTAATTTGAATTATATTCCAATATCAGACGGAAAAAATCCAAAATAACTGCCATGAGAATATTTTTTCAGCTTAATTTGAAAATTACCAGCTGTTTAATATTATTGGCAGGTTCGATGGTATGGAGCACGGCGCTGTATGGCCAACAGAAAACGCCCGATTATAAGAATCCGAATCTTCCCATCTCGGTTCGCATCAATGATTTGATAAGCCGCATGACGCTCCGCGAAAAAGTGCGGCAAATGGATATGTACAGCGGGCATAATGCCGGGCAGAATCAACTCTCACCGAATAAACACCGTACGATCAAACAGTTTGAGCACATAATAGGCACCCGGGGCATTGGGGCCATTCATGATTTATATCCTGCCTCGGCGAAGGAGGCAAATAAAATTCAACGCTATGCCATCACCCATACGCGGCTGGGCATTCCTGTTTTATTTTTTGAAGAGGGACTTCATGATTATGGGGGAGCGGGCAGCACAGTATTTCCCCAATCCATTGGTTTGTCTTCAACCTGGGATACCTCGCTTGTCAGGAAAGTCGGCCATGCCATTGGGGCGGAGGCCCGGGCGCATGGGATGGATATGTTGTTTTGTCCGGTTTTGGGACTGGCCCGTGACCCGCGCTGGGGACGCGTGGAGGAAACCTACGGTGAAGATCCGTATCTGGATGGAGCAATGGGCGTGGCGATGGTCAAGGGATTGCAGGGAAAAACGCTTACATCCAATAGCTCCGTGATTGCCGAACCCAAACATTTT
>DASQZL010000172.1:0-5812 GCA_035638715.1 Balneolaceae bacterium | reverse complement strand
GCTGCCAATGCCTAAAAATTGAGGCTGCTTGAGATAAGAATAATAATTTATTTGCTTTTCATGTCAATACCGGCGGAATACCCGAAAGCCTTTTAGCTGCAAATAGATTTCCAGCTATTGCTGTCGATAATTATTTTGCCGGGTCGTGGTAAATAAATTCCAATATAAGTATTGATGCTTTCAGAGCACCGCGTTATACTTTTATTGCTGAGTTGAATAATCATTTCTGGACGAGGTGACGGAAGCTGCTGGTAAAGCCCCATTGAGCTTCGTTTTAACCTTCAAAAGAGAGCTAAAAAACAATCCGGTTGGAAAAAATAATGAATATGATCCTGATCAATACACCGGAGTTCTAAAATTAGTTCGGCAAAAATCGGACTGGAATAATAGTTCGGGGGCTTTTAACAACCTAATATTGACATAGTTTTAAATTAGATACCATCCGAATGAAGCTTAGAAAATCAATTCTAATAATTTCTTTACTTTTTTTGACAGATATCGCTTCGGCGCAAGATTTTAGCCTACCCTCCAGCATCAAGCGAGGAAAAATAATTTATTCTAACTTATGTGCTTCCTGTCATATGGCAAATGGTGCCGGTATTCCTGGAGTTTATTCTCCATTAACCGGCGTAGATAGTCTCGTGAACAATAAGAGCAGGCTGGCTAAATCAATACTACAAGGGGTTCAAGGTCCAGTTAAAATTAAAGGGGTTGAATACAAAGGAAATATGCGAAGCTTCACTTTAACAGATCAAGAAGTGTCCGATTTACTTAATTATATAAGAAATTCATGGGGAAATGAGGGAAAAGCTATTTTACCCAATGAAATTCAATCTCTTTTATCATCAAAGAATGACAACAACTGAGCGAACTAACCAAGTTCCTTCTTTTTATACTTTACGACTGAATTAAATAGATCTCTGTTAGAATTTTGTAAGATATTTTTGACCTCCGTAATTGCATGACCTGCTCTTCTGTTAACTTTATTTCAAATAATAAATGATCTTTTAAGGATAACTAAATACGGCAACAGTTCAGCAATCACTAATACTCGGAAATAAAAATCCGGAAATTTCGGTCATTGGCTTGGATGCAAAGGTATGAGCTACAGCTATACACGGCTTCGGATAAGCAAAAAAAGTTAACGCATTCGGACGGACTTTGAAAGGGGGGCTTTTTAATACAGCTGAGGCAAATAGGCCGCATGAGAATGGAAAACTTGTGGACAAATACCTGGCCCCTGTTCGTGATCATGTGGGAATGGCTAAAAGGTTTTAAAAGTTCGATGATTCATACCACCATTGTCCCCAATATCGAGAAAGGGGAAACCAATTGGCTGGAATCCGCGACAGGATAATACTCAAAAGAGGCCTTTACAGAACCCATATGTCAACCCGATCCCGAATGCTTTCGGAGAGGGATCGCAAGTGATAATACAGTTTGTTGCCGTCGAAAAAGGGATTATTCACGGACCACATTTGGGATTCCTCGTCTCCCGACAGCTGTAGGGATCCTTGGAATGACCAATATTTAGTATCGCAAAATTCCCTGAAAGTTAAAATATATTACATGGACATTGACTTCAGTACCTGTGAAAAACTATTTCCAGGATTCCTTGCTATAAATAGGATGCACCAGAATCTTAACTGTAAATGGAGTCAATAATAATAGATAGATACGTACCGCTTGTATGATCTTTTTATTTGGTTGTATCTTGAGATAGTGTGATACAACCTTAAGCAAATTTTTTGCTACTTAGAAGTAAGATATTCAGCAAATAATGTTGTAATTTTGGGACCCGGATAATATTACGCACTGACATCTTAAATATAGTTTTAACCCGATAATCAAGAACAAGATGAGCACAAATAGCAAATTTCAAGAAACAAAAGTCCAGTTCGATACGGGGTCCGGAAAGGCTTCCCTGTATAGTTTAAAAAAATTGGAAGAGCTGGGGTATGGCAAAATAAGTAAACTTCCTTTTACAATCCGTGTGTTGTTGGAAGCCGTATTAAGAGAGCATGATGATTACTTGTTTACGGAAGACGACATCAAGTCCCTGGCAAATTATAATGCCAAAAATCCCGAGGGAGAGATTCCGTTTAAGCCTTCCCGGGTCGTGCTTCAGGATTTTACCGGCGTTCCGGCGGTCGTCGATCTTGCCGCATTGCGTTCGGCGATGGATCGCATGGGTGGTAGCCCTACATCAATTAATCCGCAGGTGCCGGTAGACTTGGTCATTGACCATTCGGTGCAGGTAGATGAATTTGGGCAAAAGTATGCCTTTATGCATAATGTGGAACGAGAATTTGAGCGAAATCACGAGCGCTATGAGTTTCTGAAATGGGGCCAAAAGGCATTCGATAATTTCCGGGTAGTACCACCGGGACGCGGCATTGTGCACCAAGTCAACCTGGAATATTTGGCGAAAGGTGCATTCAGCCGTAAAGAAGAGGATGGCACAACGGTTGTTTATCCCGATACGCTGGTAGGAACCGATTCGCATACGACAATGATCAATGGGCTCGGCATTCTCGGCTGGGGTGTTGGCGGTATTGAAGCCGAAGCAGCCATGCTGGGTCAACCCATTTTTATGCTGATTCCTGAGGTCGTTGGAATGAAACTGACCGGCAAACTTCGCGAAGGTATCACGGCCACGGACCTGACGCTCACCGTTACTCAGATGCTGCGTCGCCATGGCGTGGTTGGCAAGTTTGTCGAGTTTTACGGCGATGGACTTAGCAATATGAGTCTGCCCGATCGGGCCACCATCGCTAACATGTCGCCAGAATACGGCGCCACGATGGGCTTCTTCCCGATGGACAGCGAGTCGATGCGATATATGCGTCGCACCGGTCGCTCGGAAGAACAGGTGGAAATGATTGAGCGATACATGAAAGAACAGGGGTTATTCCGTACCGACGATACGCCGGATCCGGAGTTTACGGATACCCTGGAGCTGGATCTGGGGGATGTGGAAACTTCGCTGGCTGGCCCCAAATTGCCATACGATCGTATCACACTGCCCAACATGAAGTCAACTTTTGAAAAAAGCCTGACAAGTGACGATCCAACCATGGGCTTTGACCTCGCACAGGAAAAACTGGCCAACAAGGGAATCTATAAAAATGGCCAGGAAATAGAGATGGAACATGGTGATGTTGTCATTGCCGCTATCACATCCTGCACAAATACATCCAATCCGAGCGTGATGCTGGGCGCAGGAATCGTTGCCAAGAAAGCGCTTGAAAAAGGGCTCAAAGTTCCCCCCTATGTCAAAACTTCGCTGGCCCCCGGTTCCCGCGTTGTGACCGATTATCTTGAAGAAGCCGGGCTCACCGATTATCTCGATAATTTAGGATTTAACCTGGTTGGCTATGGATGTACAACCTGTATTGGTAACTCGGGACCTCTGCCCGAAGCCGTCGAAACGGCTGTTAAAGAAGGGGATCTGATTGTTGCCGGCGTACTTTCCGGAAACCGGAACTTTGAAGGACGTATTCATCCCTATGTAAAAGCCAATTTCCTGGCTTCTCCACCGCTGGTTGTTGCTTATGCACTGGCTGGTACGGTGGATATTGATCTTGAACATGAACCACTGGGCCAGGATGAAGACGGCAATGATGTTTACCTGCGGGATATCTGGCCTACATCCGATGAAATTGTTGAGCATCTGGACAGCGCTATTCGTCCGGAGTTGTTCAACAAAGAATATGGCGACATCTTCAAATCTGAAGAATGGGCTGAAATTCCCGTTGGCGGTGGCGAGCTTTACGAGTGGAAAGATGAATCTACCTACATTCAGGAACCGCCTTTCTTTGTTGGCATGGGCGAAGAACCGGAACCGATTAAGCCCATAAAAGGAGCCCGTGCCCTGGTTAAAGTGGGCGACTCGATCACGACCGACCATATTTCTCCGGCCGGCAACATCAAAAAAGATAGTCCTGCCGGACAGTATCTGGTTGAACACGGTGTTGAAGAGCGCGATTTCAACTCATACGGATCACGCCGCGGTAATGACCGTGTGATGACACGGGGTACCTTTGCCAATGTCCGCTTTAAAAATCAGTTGGCTCCCGGCAAAGAAGGCGGTTATACGAACTACTTCCCCGAGGACGAAATCACCACTATTTATGATGCAGCGATGCGTTATAAAGAAAATGATACGCCCCTCGTTGCGCTGGCCGGTAAACAGTACGGAACGGGTTCATCCCGCGACTGGGCGGCCAAAGGCACGATTTTGCTGGGTGTAGAAGCGGTCATCGCTGTTTCCTATGAACGCATTCATCGTTCAAATCTGGTAGGTATGGGCGTGCTACCACTGCAATTCCAGGAAGGCGAATCAGCCGATACACTGGGGCTGGATGGCTCAGAAGAGTTCAACATCCATGTGTCGGATGATCTGAAGCCCCGACAGCTGGTAAAAGTAGAAGCTAAGAAAGCCGACGGGACTGCCGTTTCTTTTGAAGCTGTCAATCGCATCGATACCCCGGTAGAAATTGATTACTATCGCAACGGTGGCATTCTGCACTATGTATTACGTGATTATTACCGGTCAGAAAAGCAGGCTTAAAATTAAGGGGAGTTATTTGCTTTAGGAGGCTTTCTATGCCTCCTAAAGTTTCCTTTTTTATTTGGAACTAATAAATATCATCCGCTTTAAAAAACTCAAAACCCTTTTGGGTGGAATCGACAGGCCGTAATCTATTTCTTTTGATGGATTACGGCTTTTTTATTTGACCAACGGGTAATAAGCTCTTCAAATTTCTTTTAAAAACATACTACTGTACCCCTTTTGAATTTTGCAATGTTTGAATTCTATAAGCAATTATTTGTTTTCTGAATTTAAATGACTGCTTGATATGTTATCTTTATTTCAGATAACAAAGAAACCTCATCTAAATCAAACAAAATACGGAGTCGATTATGCAAATACGAAAACTTGGAAACAGCAATTTAGAAGTTTCAGCCATTGGACTCGGCTGCATGGGCATGAGTTTCGGTTACGGTCCGCCCCCCGACAAACAGGAAATGATTAAACTCATCCGTACTGCTTTTGATAAAGGAGTAACCTTCTTTGATACAGCTGAAGCCTATGGTCCTTTCGAAAATGAAAAACTGGTTGGCGAAGCTCTTGAACCTATAAGAAAAGAAGTCGTCATTGCAACCAAGTTTGGGTTCAAAAATGGGAAGCCACAAGATGGATTAGACAGCCGGCCTGAGCGAATTCGCAAGGTCGCAGAGGAATCACTAAAGCGGTTAAAAACAGACTACATCGACTTGTTCTACCAGCACCGGGTGGATCCGGATGTACCCATCAAAGATGTAGCGGGAACCGTTAAAGAGTTGATACAGGAGGGTAAAGTAAAACACTTCGGCATGTCGGAAGCGGGCGTGCAGAGTATCCGCGAGGCTCATGCCGTTCAGCCGGTAACCGCCATCCAAAGCGAATATTCCATGTGGTGGCGAGAACCCGAAGAAGAATTACTCCCCGCGCTGGAAGAACTCGGTATCGGCTTTGCGCCCTTCAGTCCGCTTGGCAAAGGCTTTCTTACGGGTAATATTGATGAAGATACCACCTTTTCGGATGATGATTTTCGCAATATTGTACCACGGTTCAATAAAGAAAACCGCAAGGCCAATCAACAGTTGGTGGAACTGCTCGGTGAAATCGCCAACGAGCATGGCGTCACACGGGCCCAGATTGCTTTAGCATGGGTTTTAACCCAAAAACCGTGGATTGCTCCCATTCCCGGTACCACCAAACTGAGGCACCTGAAAAGCAATGTTGCAGCAGCCGATATCAAACTTA
>DASQZL010000171.1:0-6713 GCA_035638715.1 Balneolaceae bacterium | reverse complement strand
AGGACCGGATATCGGAGAAAGCTACCGATCTATCATTTTTTACCAGAATGACCAGGAGAAGAAAATTGCCGGGGAAGTCAAAAAGCAGATAGAACAATCCGGAAAGTATAGCAAACCTCTTGCTGTTGAAATAACGAAATTTAGAAAATTCTACAAAGCCTCAAAGCATCATCAAAATTTTTACAGAAAGCACCCCAATAATCCCTACATCGTGCATGTTTCGAAGCCACGCGTGCATCGGTTCATGAAAAAGTTTCCGAATTTACTGAAAAAGAAGTACCGAAGTAAATAAGGTGATTTTTAGAAAGGACTACATAAATCCTGAATATCTATCCTACCGGCGTTTCAGTGGCAATCGCGAGTCCTTTCATAAAGGCCTGGATGACGGCTTCAATCGTGTCTGGTGAGGCCGCTTTGGAGATCCATTCCTTGCCGTCATTTGCGAGTGTCAGGGTCACCACAACAAGTGAATCGGTATGGGGACTGAGGATTTCCAGCTCGTGATTCTTAATTTGGAGTGGAAACAGATTATCCGTTTTAGCCTTTATGGCTTCCAGTACTGCGTCGATAGGCCCGGCCCCCCTGGCTTCCGAGGTCGCTGTGGTTCCATTGATATCAAGCTTGACGAACGCATGCACCAACCCGTGTTTACGCATCGTTATTTTATAGTCGCGGACTTCAACAGGATATTTGAGGTCTAAATCTTCATTAAAAACCAGTGATTGCAAGACTTCCATTTCAGCATTGCTGAGCGTCTTTCCCTTTTTATTAATTGAAGAGACATACTTATCATATAGATTTTTGTGGTCCTTGTCCATATTAATATTCGCAACAAAAGTATCGCGCGGGCTTCCCCATGCTTTTTTTTGCATCTCGATATAACCGGAATTGATATAATCAATAATTTTATCCAGGTCAGCAGATAGCACCGGAGAAGATAAAGAATGCTTGGCTACAACCTGGGTATCTTTCAAGCCGGTGCCGGTCAAGACCAGCAAGCACTTTTCACCTTTAAAATCATCCTTTTGTTTTTTTAGCGCTGCCAGTGGAAGTGCCCCGGCCGGTTCAGTAAAATGACCTTCTTTCTCGGCAAGTTCTTTCAGCGCCTCCAGAATTTGATCTTCCGTAACGGTAAAGGCCGCCCCATTCGATTCAGAGATCCCTTCCAGAACTTTGTAGAAATCAACAGGATCAGAAACTGCTACGGAGCTGGCCATCGTTTGAACCTGATCTTTTATAATTTTTTTTCTCTTGAAAATTCCCTCTACAACGGGCGAGCACTGGTCGGGCTGAACCGCAACAAACCTGGGAATTTTATCTATAGAACCGGCACGTTTCATTTCTTTGAAGCCTTTGTAAATAGCAGCAAAATTCGTTCCGCATCCTATAGGGATGATGATGCTGTCAAAATCATCGCCATGCTGTGCAATAAGTTCATAGGAAAACGATTTTTGTCCCTCTTCGCGAAAAACAAAGTCACCGGCCAGATAATAATTGTCCGACTTGGCAAACTCACGGCAAAGATGCTCGCAGGTGCTGAATGAACCCTGAATACGAATAATATTGGCGTCGAATATGGTGGCCTGAGCCAGCTTGGCCTCCGTTGTTTTCTCCGGGACAAAGACGAAGCAGGGAATTTGGAAATAGCAGGCATAAGCAGCCACCGAGGCGGCCATATTGCCTGTTGATGCCAGGCAAATAGCATCGGCTCCCAGTTCCATGGCTTTTTGTACCTCAATGTAGCTGCCGCGATCTTTAAAACAGCCGGTCGGATGTTCATATTCCAGTTTGGCCCACAAGTCAACACCGTAAATATCAGAAAGACGATTGAGCTTGCGAAGTGCAGTCGGGCCGTTTTTTAAAGGTTCCGGCACGATTGATTCCAGCGGATACTGAATTTTATCGGATGGTTCATCATAAATGATACGCAGTACACTTCCGCATTGCGTACAGTAAGTCGTTGTTTCAGTAGCCGAGTTTAGATGATTATTTTCAACACATCGCAACTCATAGCCGGTATTAACGTTTTCCATGGGCTTGCTGGCAATAAATAGTTAGTAAAAATATCAATATTAAGTTACGAATTGCCTGATTGAGGATAAAATGGTTTTACTAAATAAAGTGGGATACCGCATGCAAAGTTCCTTCCGAAATTATTGTTTCAAATCGAAAGAATTTCATAAGAAAACAAAACTATAAATATTATTATTTGTTTATTTAAAAATTATATATTCCAATAGATCCAATGAATGTTTTTGATGCATAAGGCACTCATTATTAAGGAACAAATGATAAATATTTGTGTATGTAAAATGTAAAGTTATTAAAATGTTAATATTTTTCACTTTAAAAAGTGCTTTCATTTTATTTAATTATTGATAACCATAACAAGTAAATTAAATTAATTTTAACATTTTGGAATCATCAGTAACATTGAAGCATATTGCAGAGGCGCTTGGCTATTCCACTATGACGGTTTCAAGGGCGCTCAATGATCGTCCGAATGTGGATGATCAAACGAAGAAATTGATACAGGAAAAAGCACGCAGCATGGGGTACACTCCCAATCATGTCGCAAAAAGTTTGGTTTCACGCAAGACATATACAATCGGAGTCGTCATTCCGGAAATAACCCACGCTTTTTTCCCCGAGGTGGTCCGGGGTATTGAAGAAGTAACCAATCAATTTGATTATCAGCTACTCTTAACGAATTCCAATGAGCAATTTGAGCGAGAAAAAAAGGCGATTAGAGCCTTGCGTTCAAAAAGAGTAGATGGAATTCTTATTTCGACCTCATTGACCTCGGAGGATTACGATTTTTATGAGAAATTAATAGAGAGCGGACCCAAAGTTGTCTTTTTTGATCGTGGTATTGAAAATCTGGGGGCAAGCTGTGTAAGTGTAAATGACCAGGCAAGTTCTCAAAAAATAACCGAGCATTTGATTAAAGAACATGACTACCAAAAAATTGCTCATTTAAGTGGACCGCTTCATGTTTCAATTGGACGTGCTCGCTATGAAGGATACCTGAATGCATTGAAAAAACATAACATACCGGTAAACGAGCAATATATAGTTAAGGCCGGGTTCCAGGAAGAAAAGGGATACAAAGCCATGAAAGAATTATTGAAATTACCAGATGAAGATCGTCCTGAAGCAGTAGTCGCGGTAAATGATCCTTGTGCAATCGGGGCAATGGATGCTATAAAAGAAAATAATTTGAGCATTCCTGATGATATTGCCCTTGTTGGTTTTACCGATGATATTCGCGCAAAATTATTGAGGCCTCCTCTTACAACCGTTCATCAACCGGCTTATAATGTGGGTACCCGTGCCGCTAAAAAATTGATTGAAACCATTGAAGATGAAAGTGAACCTGCCGAAAATATTGAGGTGCTTACGACTCTTAAAATCAGAAAGTCCTGCGGTTGTAATTCTTAATTTTTTTCAATTTATATTATTTGGTAATAGTGCAATCATTTTTCATACCGGATGTTACCGGTTTCAAAAAAAGAATTATCTCTTTATCAGCTATATTATGGCTTTTTAAGTTATTCAACTATAATTATTAATATAGTCAGAAAACTACATGTGATCAGAAAATAACGGTTGGAGCGGGTAAAACCTGATCCTCCCAGTCTGTTTGGCTTATTGCTGTCTTTATCCTCACATTATAATAAAAAAATTGTCGATGAATTTTGATATCTGGTTGCGGCTTGAGTAGGGATAAGACAAATATTCTATTATTTCTAAAAGCCAATTTGGTTTGCTTTAAATAGTCTTCAACTTTAGTATATTATTAATGTTAACGTAAATTTGATATAAGCGGTTGGATCTTCGATTATTTATTCGTGTAGGTGAATCGTATTTGTTGATAACGTTACGTTTGAGTGATCAAAAGTAACTAAAAATTACCGGTTGGTGAATAAATAGCTGAATCCGGCTGCGTTCCGCTAAAAAAATCCGAAGCTCCTTGGCGGACTTGCCTGGTTTGGTGATCCGTGCGGAGCGGATTTTTTATGGACGTTTCATTCTGCCGGATTTTCTTACGCTATTTTTTCAAAGGCCGGCGTGTTGGAAGCCGGTTTCATCATAAGGAATCCTTCTTCACGCATGATACGTTAAAATTAGTTCCGGTGAATATACGCAAGTCGTGTCCTTCAGCATAGATTTGGTAAAAACTAAAAAACGAATAAATTTTCTTTCCCTAAGGCAGGGATATGTCAGACTGCATGAACCCCGATTGGTAAAAGTCGGCATCCCAGACCTCGACGGGGGCAATCCGTTTCTTATTTCGAGTTCACGTTAATGTTAAAAATAAAATTAACTATTAATCGTCCAACTCATGAAAAGAAAAGAATTTATTGATAGCATGGTCTTGGGATCACTCGGATTTTTAGGAGCCGGTGCCATTTCATCTGAATTGAGCAAAAAATTAAGAGGCATGAAAAGTGATACACGAAACCGTTCGCTTTTCGACCAAGACTGGAAATTCCATTTGGGTGATGTGAAACAAGCTCAGGATCCGGGATTTAATGACCATTCCTGGCGCAAACTTAATCTTCCTCACGATTGGAGCATTGAGGGGCAATTCAGTAAAGATGCGCCGGCCGGTGTAGGGGGCGGCGCGTTACCCGGTGGTATCGGATGGTATCGAAAGTCTTTCACACTACCACAATCAAAGCAGGGTAAACGCATATTTATTGAGTTTTATGGCGTCTATGAAAACAGTGACGTCTGGATCAATGGCCACCATTTGGGCAATCGTCCATACGGCTACAGTACCTTTCGCTATGACATGACGCCCTTCCTTAAATACGGCAGCAAAAGCAACGAGATTGCTGTACGCGTGAATAATTCAAAACAACCCAATTCCCGATGGTATTCCGGTTCCGGGATTTACAGGCACGTCTGGCTGATTGAAACAAATAATGTCCATGTTGATCAATGGGGGACCTATATCACCACTCCGTTAATTAATGATGAAGCGGCCACTGTCTCAATTCAAACCCATATAAAAAATGAAGAATCTACCGGCCAGAATGTGACGTTGAGAACAACAATTTATGATCCCAATGGCCAAAAAGTTGGGGAAGATTCGCAGAAAAAATCTGTTGCCGGTGGATCCGTAGGTGAAGTTCCACAATATATTAGTGTTAGCGATCCCATTTTGTGGTCAACTGAACATCCCAATTTGTACAAGGCTGTTTCGATTATCGAAAATGATGGTGAGCAGGTGGACCGCTACGAAACAACATTTGGTATTCGGTATTTCAGGTTTGACGCTGATTCCGGCTTTTATTTGAATGGAGAGCCACTGAAAATCAGGGGCATGTGCGATCATCATAACGTACTTGGTCCGCTTGGAAGTGCACAAAACGACCGGGCTATCCAGCGAAGGCTTCAGCTTTTGAAGGATATGGGATGTAACGCTTTTCGCACTTCGCATAACCCACCAACGCCTGAATTGCTTGATTTGGCCGATCGAATGGGTTTTCTCGTCATGGATGAAGCCTTCGATTGCTGGGATCGCGGCAAGGTGAAGTATGATTATCATATTTACTGGGACCAGTGGCACAAACGTGATCTCGAAGATTTGATTCGGCGTGATCGCAATCACCCCAGTGTAATATTATGGAGTATCGGCAACGAAATACCTGAACAATGGCATCCGAAAGGCCGGGAAATTGCCCTTGAATTGGCTGGTATCGCCAAAAATTTTGACCAGACGCGGCCTATCACCTCGGCTTGCAACCATCCGCAGCCGGATAATTATATCATTAAATCTGGAGCGCTGGATGTGATTGGCATTAATTATCATCATCAGGAATACTCCAATCTGCAAGAGATGTTTCCCGGCAAGAAATTTATCGGTTCCGAGACGACCTCGGCATTGCAGACGCGGGGTCACTATGATATGCCGGCCGATAAAATTCGGGTTTGGCCAACGAAAAATCATAAAAACATGAATGACGATTATACGTGCTCATCGTATGACAATTGCCGCGTGCCGTGGGGCGCCACTCATGAGGCAAACTGGAAGGCGGTCGATAAATATGATTATATGTCTGGCATGTTTGGCTGGACGGGATTCGATTATCTGGGTGAACCCACGCCCTATGGGTGGCCGGCCCGCAGCTCATATTTTGGTATCCTGGACCTGTGCGGCATGCCCAAAGATGCCTACTATTTTTACCAAAGCCAATGGACTGATAAACCGATGCTTCACCTGTTACCACACTGGAATTGGAATGAGGGCCAAAAAATTGATGTGTGGGCGTATTCCAACTGTGATGAAGTTGAGCTATTTTTGAACGGGAAATCGCAGGGGAGCCGGTATTTCGACCGCGGCAATTTGCATTTAAGCTGGCAGGTACCCTTTTCACCCGGCATGCTGAAGGCCGTTGGGAAAAAGAATGGCAAGGAGGTCGTTACCGATACCGTACGGACGGCTGGAAAGCCAAGCAGTATTCATTTGGATCCTGACCGAAAGACGATCCAGGCTGATGGCAGGGATTTATCCTTTGTGGCGGTAAGCGTTACAGACGATCAGGGCATTTTAGTGCCGCATGCTGATGAGTTGGTTCATTTCGATATCAAAGGGCCCGGTTCAATTGATAGCATCGGAAATGGTCATGAGATTAGTCATGAATCGTTTAAAAAACCGCAGCATAAGGTGTTTAATGGAAAATGTATGGCTATTGTACGGTCTG
>DASQZL010000170.1:0-9182 GCA_035638715.1 Balneolaceae bacterium | reverse complement strand
AAATAAAGGCATCCCGGCGGTTCATCCGCAAAAAGAAGAGCGGCCGGTTGATCTACTGGAGATTATGCTACGCCTTCGACGAACGGGAAAATCACTCTATCCATGCGGGTCACATCAGGCTGAAGAGCTGCCCGGGCTCCTCAAAGAGCTGGATATACCTGTTACGGAGCTGGAGTTGTTTAATCTGAAAGGGCCGACTGAAAAACAGCTCGCCGTGTATCAAAAAAAAATTACTGAGAACCCGCCTGATATAATTATATTTCATTCTCGCCGATCGGTTAACCGTATAATAACGGCCTTTCCTGAACTGGATTTTTCCGAGGCTAAAATTATTTCAGCTGACAGTGGAATAACAGAAAAATTAACCGGCAAAGGTATCTCTGTTGATGCCGAAGCTGAGGGAAGCTGGGAATCGGTGGCTTCATTATTATTATAAAAATAGGAGTTTTGGATTTTTTTGAAAGACCGGCATGTGGGAACCCCATTTATCACAATATTAAATCCTGCTACAAACTTTCTGGCTAACACAATTTTTGACCAAAACGCGCCTTCGGAGAAGATCAGGCAAAATAATTCTCTCCTTGAGGATTGTTAATTAATATACCTCAGCTTACAATTCCACAATGGTACAACCGGCTCCACCCCGGGCACGCGGAGCCATCCGGTAGCCTTTAACTTCCTCACGTTCATCCAAATATTCGTGGACCAGTCGTTTTAATATGCCCTCGCCTTTACCGTGAATGATATCCACTTCTCTACGCCCGGATGCAATCGCATCATCCAGGTAATGAATGACTTCTTTCATCGCCTCTCGCGCACGCATCCCACGAATTTCAATGCTGGGTTCAACAAATTTCCGCTCGTAATTAACACTCACCTGATCAGTCTGGGCTTTTTGAATCTCATTGGCATCGGTAACTTTTACTAAATTGCTGTATTTCGTTTTTAACCGGAGTCCTCCCGCCATTACCACTGCATGATCGCCATCGATAGCATCAAGTTCGCCGGTTGTTTGCCCGTCTTTAAGCCGTACCAAATCACCTATCTGGGGCGGTTCGTCCTGTTCCTGAAATTGCTTGCGATTTTCTTTCTTTTGCTCAAGTTTATCAAGGTCTTCATTAATTTGTTTTTTATACTGTTCGACTTCTTTGCGGGCTTGCTTAATACGCTCATCGTCTTTTTTTCCCTGCTCAACCACCTTTTCCACAGCTTGCTCAATACGCTTGTTTGCCCCGTCCATAATTTGTTGCGCTTCTCTCAGCGCTTTCTCGCGAATATTTTCTTTCTCCTTTTCGATACCCGAACGCTTTTCCTCGTAACGATGACGCTCTTTTTCCATTTTGGATTGAAGCGTATCATATTTTTTCTTGAGTTCTTCGGCTTCCTGGGTTTTTGTTTCCAGCTCGGCTATCAGAGTTTCCATTTTGTCTTTCTGCTGCCCAAGTATTTTGCGAGCCGAATCAAGTAAATTTCGATTCAGGTTGATCCGTTCCGCAATTTCAAATGCATAACTGCTGCCGGGAACACCTTTTTTGAAATGATAGGTGGGACTCAGATTCACCTGATCAAATTCCATTGAGCCATTGACGGCATAAGGATGGTCATGTGCAAAAATTTTAAGCGTCCCATGGTGAGTCGTTGCCAGAATTTTTGCCTCGTGCTGTATAAGTTGCTCAATAAAGGCGCGAAAGAGTGCGGCACCCTCATCAGGGTCGGTATCGGCGGCAGCCTCATCAATTAGTATAAGGCTTCTGTTATCAACGTGTTCCCGGGTATATTTCATCCACCGCAAACGCGATGAAAAAGTACTGAGATCATTTTCAATGGATTGATCATCTCCTATATCGACAAATATTTTCTGATAGATCGGTAGCTCCGAGCTGTCGCGTGCAGGAATCGCGAAACCGGCCTGCGTCATCATTACGCATAAAGCCAGTGTTTTGAGGGCTACGGTTTTACCCCCGGCATTGGGGCCAGTGATCACCAGACATCGCTCATCCTCATTCAGTTCAAGGTCAAGCGGGACAACTTCTGACCGTTCAGATTCTTCAAGTCGCGCGTTTTTGAGGGGTAGTAAGGGGTTATAAGCTTCTTTTATATATAGACGAGATGTTTCAGACAATACCGGGATGAAGCCATTGAGTTGAATACTCAGCCGGGCTTTGGCTGCAATGACATCAAAACGGCCGAGCGTGTTACAGTTTTGGATAATTGAATCACGCTCTTTTCGTATGCTGGCCGTGAGCTCGCGCAATATACGCTCGATTTCCCGTTTTTCGTTTGATTCCAGTTCCCGAATTTCGTTGTTAATATTCAGCGCTTCCACGGGTTCCAGATATACAGTTTGCCCGGATGATGAAACGCCGTGCACGAAACCTTTTATTTGTCGTTTATATTCGGCTTTGATGGGAATTACCATACGCCCATTGCGCAAGGTGGGACCTTCATCTGAACTCATTCCCTGTTTCGAAGCCCGTGCCATCACCCGGTTGATGGTGGTTCGCAGGTCGTTTCGTTTTTTGTTAAGCCGGTTGCGAATATTTTTTAAAGCAGCGCTGGCGTTATCTTTCAATTCACCCTGATCGGTAATAACCTGCTGGATCCGGTTTTCCAAGTCGCGCAGGGGGATGAGTGCAACTGAAGTTTTTTTAAGATGGGGGTAATGCTCCTGGCGGTCGTTGATAAATGATTTTACCCGCCGTGTAGTGATTAAAACTTCTAAAATTTGCTGAACAGCCTTCAGCGGCAGCAAGCTTCCTTCCGCTTTTGAAGAACGTGCATATTTTTCAACATCATGAAGATTGTTGAGCGGAAAGGCCGCATCATTCTGCAGCAGATCCATCATTTCGGAGGTCTGCGCCAATTGGCGTTCAATTTTATCACGTTTTGAGGAAGGGGTCAGGTTTTTTATGCGTTCTCTTCCCATTGGAGACAGGGCAAAATTCAGTGTGGCTTGACGAATATCATCAAACCCAATCTTTCCAGAAAGTCTTTCGGGATACAATCTCACAAGTAGAAAATCTTTTTTAAAGTATGTGGTTAGTTGTTCAGGTTGCTGGTTTCAAATCAGCTGTTAGATTTACAACACACAATAAGCTACGAACAACAATCATTAAATCAATGCGCCAACGATAAACATAATTACACTGACGGCAAATACAACAAGCCGGAATCGCGTACGGGTGAACACCGGATGAAAGAGCAGTCCATAGGTTAGGGGATGATCCTGCAGCCATTCGTAATAATGATGGCGATGGACAGAGCCAAGGGCAAGGGTAACATATCCGTGCAGGAGGGTGAGCATAAATGGGAATGCAAAGAGGATGGCACCGGGATAATAGATTATGGTTTTAATATCCAAAAAATGACTGAACTCAACATACGGCCACGCAAAAATAATAAACAGGGGAATTGATAATACGGTATTCAAGTAAAAAATCCGTTTATAATTTTTTGAAGTCAGTTCGGAGGTGGTCATGGGTCTTGAGTTATGTGTCGGAAGTCCTGAGAGTTTTGCGTAGTGGGTTTGAGTTGTGGCTATTAATTAAAATAATAGCAGTCACCTGACAGCCGGGATCAGGCTATCGGTAACCAAATAAATTGCAGATCAAATTTGACTGGCAATAAGCATTTCAATATCACGATACGGCATATCAAAGAGTTTCGACAGCGATTTTTTTGTAAGGTGATTTTTGTAAACATAGGTGCCGTTGCGAAGTTCCGTATTTTTCCAGATACACTCTTTAATGCCACCGGCATCACCTATAGCCAACATAAACGGCGCAATCACATTATTTAGTGCATAGGTGGCCGTGCGGGCCACATTTGAGGGAATATTGGGTACGCAGTAATGGATTACGCCAAATTCGGTGTAAATCGGATTGGAGTGAGTCATTGGATGAGCCGTGGCAATACACCCGCCCTGATCAATAACCGTATCCACTATAACGCTGCCCGGTTTCATGTTGGCAACCATGGGTTCGGTGACCAGCATGGGCGCCTGATCTCCTTCAACCATTGCTGCACCGATAACAACATCGGCATGTTCAAGTGCAGAAGCGATATATTGTTCATTAGCCGTGGCGGTGATGATACGACGATCCAGTACATTTTCAAGATGGCGCAGACGGGCCAGGTTGTCATCCATCACAAACACCTGGGCGCCATAGCCGAGAGCTGTACGTGCGGCATATTCTGCTGTAATTCCAGCCCCGAGTATTACAACCGTTGAGGGGGTAATTCCTGAGATTCCGCCCAGCATGATGCCTTGTCCACCGTCATCCTTTTCCAAATAATGGGCAGCAATTTGAACCGCCATGGATCCCGTAATTTCATGCATCATACGTACGACGGGGAATTCGCCATTCTCACTCTCGATAAACTCATACCCGATAGCTGCGACACACTTATCAATCAACACCTGGAGAAACTCTTCGGTAACGTTTCCGATATGCAAAGCCGAAAAAAGTAAATGTCCCTTGTTAAGCAGATCAAATTCATCGGGGGTAGGCGGAGCAACTTTCAGGATAATTTCCGATTTTTCATACAAATCCTGGTTGTTAAGGCTGATTTCTGCTCCCGCATCGGCGTATTCATGATCGGAAAAATTGGCCTGTTCACCAGCTTCCTGTTCTACGAAGACCTCGTGGCCATTAGAAACAAGCACTGAAACACCTCCGGGCGTCAGGGAAATACGGCTCTCATCATTGGAAAGCTCCTTTGGAAGTCCTATTTTCAGCGATCGGTTCGATTCGGATTTAATAAGCCGCTTTTCAAGCGTTTTAATGCCAATTTGTTCGGTATCAAGCGGATTGATTTCCATGTCGTTTGGAGAAGTGTAATTGATCTACATTGAGAAACTAATTTAAGTGAATATATGCCATCAAGCAAGATAGTTGTCACAATTACGAATTAGAAATTGAGAATCATGAATTTGGAGAAAAATATCCCGGTTATTGATTTGATTTTCATGTTAAATTCTCAATTCTTAATTCCTAAATCTTAATTTCCAGCATGATCAGACCCAAAAAGAGTCTCGGGCAGCATTTTCTAACGGATCAGAACGTTATAAAAAAAATAGCGGATGCGCTTGGTGTGCCCGAGGGGCATCGTCTCATCGAAATTGGGCCGGGTACCGGCGCACTCACCGCCACGCTGGTTGAGCGCTTTACCGATGTCCATGCGGTGGAACTTGATGCGCGGGCTGTGGACGTACTAAAAGAAAAATTTCCGGATCTACCCGTTTATCAAAAAGATATATTGAAAGTTGATTGGGGAGAACTGTCTGTCGGCAAGGAAAAAACGCATGTCGTGGGGAATCTTCCTTATAATATAACGAGTCCCGTTTTATTCACCCTTTTGGAAAATCGCCACTTGCTTGCTGATGCGGTACTGATGATGCAGAAAGAAGTTGCCGAGCGGCTGGTGGCTGATATCCGTACAAAGGAATATGGAATTCTGAGTGTACAAACACAACTGATGAGTTCCCCTGAAATATTATTTACCGTTTCTCGGCATTGTTTTACCCCGCCGCCCAGGGTAGAAAGTGCTGTAGTTCGGCTCCGTTTTGATAAGGGGTCGCTGGCTTGCAGCGATGAACATCTCAAAATCGTCGTACGAACCGCCTTCAACCAGCGCCGAAAAAAATTAAGCAATGCATTGGCATCGCTGGTTGACAAAAAAAATCAACCGGCCGGATTTGATTTTGACAAGCGGGCTGAGGCATGGCTCCCAGATACTTATGAAAAGTTGACAGCACGTCTGGTCAGTGATGGCATTTTGACCTGAAATTTCGGCGATAATTTGTAATCCACTTTCTCAAATATGCAATTCATGGGTGAAGTACGGGTTATTTGCACAAAAATGGTTCAGATTTGTAATTATAAATACTTTGGTATGGAAGTTGCTTCTTTCAATACATCAAAGTTTAAGAATTTATGGGGACTGAAATCAGCAGTAATGTCTCTCAGAATTGTTCAATATAACTCTTAATTAAAACTAAGATTTCGAATTATGGCTAAAGTAAAACTAAAACCATTGAGTGATCGCGTGTTGGTTCAGCCGGCACCCGCTGAGGAAAAAACAGATACGGGTATCATTATTCCCGATACTGCACAGGAAAAACCGCAGGAAGGCCAAGTAATCGCCTCCGGACCGGGAAAAGTGGAAGATGGAACGAAGATTGAAATGACGGTTTCGGAAGGCGACAAGGTGCTTTATGGAAAATACTCAGGGACTGAAATTACCCTTGATGGTGAAGATTATCTGATCATGCATGAATCCGATATTCTCGGAATCATTTCTTAAGGAGTTACATTATTCAAATAATTTAATTTTAACTAATAAAAATTAGGTACGAACTATGAGTGCAAAACTAGTTCATTATGATATGGAAGCTCGCGACGCTCTAAAGAGTGGCGTTGACAAGCTGGCAAATGCTGTCAAGGTCACACTTGGACCGCGGGGACGTAATGTGGTAATTGAACAATCTTTTGGCGCCCCAACGGTGACCAAAGATGGTGTGACGGTTGCCAAGGAAATTGAATTGTCTAACAAGCGCGAAAATATGGGCGCGCAAATGGTGAAGGAAGTTGCTTCCAAAACCAGTGATAATGCTGGCGACGGTACAACAACAGCTACGGTATTGGCTCAGTCTATCATCAAAACGGGACTGAAAAATGTTACGGCCGGAGCGAACCCGATGGAGATCAAACGCGGGATTGATACAGCTGTGGATGCAGTTGTAGAAGAACTTCGAAAAATAAGCAAGCCGGTCGGCGATAGTTTGCAGAGTATCAAACAGATTGGAACGATATCTGCAAACGGGGATGAAGAAATCGGCCAGAAAATTGCCGACGCCATGGAAAAAGTTGGCAAAGATGGAGTCATTACCGTTGAGGAAGCCAAAGGCACCGAAACATACCTCGAGACGGTTGAAGGCATGCAGTTCGATCGAGGCTACCTTTCCCCTTATTTCGTGACAGACTCTGAAGCCATGGTTGCCGAAATGGAGGAACCTTATGTTCTGATCTTCGACGAGAAGATTAGCAACATGAAAGACTTGCTTCCTATCCTGGAAAAAGTCATTCAAACCAGCAAGCCTTTGGTAATTATTGCTGAGGACATTGAAGGTGAAGCGCTGGCTACATTGGTTGTTAATAAGCTGCGCGGTTCACTGAAAATTGCTGCTGTTAAAGCACCTGGCTTTGGCGACCGACGCGATCAGATGCTGGAAGACATCGCAATTCTGACCGGCGGTACCGTTATTTCTGAGGAGCGTGGTTATCAGCTTGAAAATGCAACACTCGATTTTCTGGGTACGGCTGATCGCATCAACATCACCAAAGACGACACGACTCTTGTCGGCGGCAACGGTGAAGACAGCGATATCCAGGCGCGCGTAAATCAGATTAAAGGACAGATCGAAAATACCACTTCTGATTACGACCGCGAAAAATTGCAGGAACGCCTGGCTAAATTAAGCGGCGGCGTGGCTGTTCTCAACATTGGCGCTGCTTCTGAGGTAGCTATGAAGGAGAAAAAAGCCCGTGTTGAAGATGCATTGCACGCAACCCGTGCTGCTGTTGCTGAAGGCATTGTTGCCGGCGGTGGCGTTGCCTTAATCCGGGCCCAGCAAGTACTTGCTGACCTTGAGAGTGATAATCCTGATCAGCAGGTCGGCTATGATATCGTGAAACGAGCGCTTGAAGCCCCGTTGCGCACGATTTCTGACAATGCGGGCGCTGAAGGATCAATCGTAGTGCAAAAAGTAAAAGAAGGTGAAGGCGCCTTCGGTTACAATGCACGTACGGAAGAGTACGAAGATCTGATAGAATCCGGCGTAATTGATCCGACGAAAGTTACACGCACGGCCCTGCAGAATGCAGCTTCTGTTGCCGGCCTGATGCTCACAACTGAAGCGCTGGTCTCTGAGAAACCTTCGAAAGGAGATGATGACGATGATGGCGGCGGACCTGCTGGCGGCGGAATGCCCGGCGGCGGAATGCCCGGCGGCATGGGCGGCATGGGCGGAATGATGTAAAATCATTCGCTTGTGTGCCTTTAAGCCACATCGATAATTTTGAAAGCCTCGCTCCAGGATCAGGAGTGGGGCTTTTTTATTTCAGGTGAATTAAATATAGAAAAGACTCATAAATTATCTGCAGGCTAACCCCAATGAGTGTTTATTATGCCGATTTTATATGAAATAATATGAGCCCGATATAAAAACGGCCGGGTGGAGATAAAAAGAGAGCAGCACGTAGTAGTATTGCTGTTACTCATAGCCACGCACCTGCTGGCTGAGCACTCCGGTGCGCTGGCACTGAGAAAACGAAGAGATTCACAGAAAAAATACCTCTGCGCAACTTTGTGGCCTATTTTGGGTGGCGCGCACCGAAGGGTTTTTAACACGCAGGTGTATCGCTCTGCGGAATAGCTCTTTCACTACCCGGCAACAAATTTTAGCTCGAATTCACGTTTATCATGTTGGTAAAAATCACCCCGATTGCTGCTGTGCCATGTATTCCTTTTGAATGGCATCGGCTAAATCAAGAACGAAGCCCTGGTACAGTTTACTGCTGTTATAATGAAGGACAGCCTTGCGAACACTCCCGGTTTTTCGCTTGAAATGGGCCAGATAATTGCCAACCGACATAATATTATCGTGCATGTCAAAAATATTATCTCCCACAAACCATTTATTAAGCGAATATGGAATAAACTGCGCATAAGAGATAGCGCCGGCATAACTCGACTTGAGTGAAAATATTCCCAACCCGGTACGATTTACGAAATCCAGCAACTGTTCAAGCTGTGAGCGGGCAAAGTGTTTGCGGTATCCAACGGCGATCATGGAAACATAGACATTGAATGGGTTATAAGAACCGGCATTTTGTCCGAAATTTGATTCAATTCCAATTATCGCAGCAATCAAATATGGGGAAATATCATATTTACGTGCAGCTTTTTTGAGTGTTTTTTTATGATTTTGAAAGAATTGAACGCCCCGACTGATTTTTTTATGAAAATGAAGCAGATTCTTGTACTGAGCTAAATCCGGTGTGGTACGTTCGGCCGAATTTCGAAAATGATCGCCGATATTATCATATATTTTAAACTTCTTATCTTTTAACAGTGGACCAATCTTGTATCCCTTTTTTTGCAGTCTTTTTTTGAGTTTT
>DASQZL010000169.1:0-4823 GCA_035638715.1 Balneolaceae bacterium | reverse complement strand
TAATTTCTTTAAACACCTGAAGGCCCTGAGATCCCAAAGCTTCAAAAAAAGCTAAATTTGGCTTGTAGGCTGCCGCCAAATCAGAGGTATTGTCAATTACCGATTTTAAGAAATAAAGTACCTGATCCTCAGGAGAAGTATGTTCCCGTTTAACAGGTTCTGGAATCTTTTTTAAATTAGGATCTAATCCTATGCAAAGGCAGGATGCAGTTGTCTGAATGGATGATTTGAGCTTTTGTATAAAAGTCATATATCTCTGTTTAGTTGGACAGAGAAAGTACAAATACTAAAGACTAATGTGAATTAAAATTATTTTGAATCAGGTATACCGCTTGACCAAGAAAAGTGAACAAGAATTGATTACAATTATTTTTTAATATGTTAACATAATGCTAATATTTATTTTTTACATTAAAGGCTTTATAACCGGACAAAATTAGATACTAATTTATTTTACTAATGATTAAACAATTTTCGATCATTTTTCCTTTCGTTTATATTCTTACTTTAACCGGATGTTCACATTCAGCCCAGCATGCAAGTTCAACAGTTCAATCTGATAAGAAGCCCAATCATATAGTTATCGTAATCGAAGAAAATAAGGGCTTTGATCAGATTGTTGGAAATCCCAACGCTCCTTATATTAACTCACTGATCAAAAATGGTCTGTTATTTACCGATGCCCATGGCGTCTGGCATCCGAGTCAGCCCAATTATCTCGCGCTTTTTTCAGGATCAAGACAGGGAGTGAAAGACGATCATTGTCTGAAAAAAGTTACCCCTTATAAAACCTCGAATCTGGGACATGAATTGTTATCCAATGGGTTCACATTTGCCGGTTATTCTGAAACCATGCCCAAAATGGGATTTACTGGCTGCGGAGCCGGGAAAAGTAGGTATCCCAATGGCAGCCCTCTTTATGCCCGGAAACATAATCCCTGGGTCGATTGGCAGGGTGACTCACCTACCGGCCTTCCTGACAGTGTAAATAAGACGTTTAAGGCTTTCCCTTCAGATTTTAGTAAGTTGCCTGATGTCGCTTTTGTAGTTCCCAATGAAGATGATGAAATGCATAATGGACCGGATTCTTTAAGTATTCCCCGGGGTGACCATTGGTTGAAAAAACACATGAGTGGTTATATAAAATGGGCTAAAAATCATAACAGCCTGTTTATTCTTACTTATGATGAGGATGAAGGAACCAAGGCCAACCATATGCCAACGATATTTGTCGGACCCATGGTAAAAGACGGACGCTACAATAAAAAAATTACTCATTATAATGTACTGCGAACGATTGAAAAGCTCTACGGCTTACCTCATGCCGGACCAGCAAATGCCAAACATATCACTGGAATCTGGACATGGAGTGCTGGTAAAAGTAAATAATACCTCTATTATTTATAACATTTCACAAAAATTATTTGTCATACTTATTTCTCAAACGATAAAATCAGCGCTATTCTTAGATAAAGTTTCACAAGTTCAAATATTTTCACATATTTACCCGAATAAATCAGAACGTTAAGCTTTTGGTTTCTATCAGCGCGACAGCTGTAGAAAATTAATTAAATAGTATATATGAATTGGTTTGAGGAATGGTTCGACAGCCCGCTTTATGAAAAATTATACGCTAACAGAGATGAGGAGGAAGCTCGGAAGATGGTTGAGCTCCTTGAAGAAACGCTTTCACTGCATGCCTGTTCAAAAATTCTTGACTTAGGTTGTGGAAGAGGACGTCATACCATTAATTTGGCCAAAAAGGGATATAATGTTACAGGGATTGATTTATCTGAGCAGGCTATTAAAACAGCCTGCAATAAAGCGCAAACCCTTGAGCTTGAAAATGTGAATTTCCAGATACGGGACATGCGTAACCCTTTACCTCAAACGTTTGATGCAATCGTAAATTTATTCACCACGTTCGGATACTTTTTGGATGACGACGAAAATGCAAAGGTATTGGATAGCGTGGCGCAGATGTTGAAACCACAAGGAATTTTTGTGCTGGACTACTTAAATGCCGAATATGTCCGGAAATCTTTTACGCCATCAGAGTCCGGTCAGTTTCATGACGTAGATTATACCATCGGGCGCTATATTAAAGAAGGGGCTATATATAAAGAGATTAACTTTCGTAAAAAATCGACCGGAGAGGAAAATACGTATTCCGAGCGCGTTAAATTGTATGATTTGGGATGGTTTGAGCAGGAAATGAATCAGCGCAAGATTGAAATTGATCAGGTGTATGGCAATTATGATGGGGATGAATATAATGCAGAAAATAGTCCCCGAATGCTAATTATCAGCCATTTGGAAAAAAATATACATTGAATCAAAGAATTCCCATTGGCTCTGCCCCGCAATAGGGAAGAAAGTTTGACGTCCTGAGGTTTTTCACAACAGATTATATATAGACCGGCTGATCGTATTTATATAGTTCTTAAAAAACCGTTGGTGACTATTTGATATCTTGATAAAGAAGTGATTCCGAAGTACCCTAAAAAACTACGGGGAATCAAAATCGATATGTTCCCAACTACATTAAAACCATTTAGGATTATTTAAGAGAATACTGAGGTGGATACCCCGAGGTACAACCTCGGGGTCATGCATTATATCTCTAATAATCCCCCCACCAAGACCAATCCCCACCGTGGCAACCACCTGAATAGTTTTTGGACCCAAAAAGCGTGCGGGGCTGCCATTTGCCCAAGGCTTTTAGTTTGGGTGTTTCGTAGTTTAGAGGCGAATGCTGTTGCTTATCTTCCCCGAAAGATGATATTATGTTTTGTTTCTCTTTCATGATTTATTGGATTAAAAATTAGTACTTGTTTGACATATAGATATCTGTAAGTCAAAGTTTATCAAATATATTCATAAAAAAAAGTTAATATTTACTAATATTTATTGTTATTAGTTTTTTGAGTAAAAATTATGCAATCCTATTACTTTCCTACGACTTTAATTTTGGGGTCTCATGGCTTTTAAGCGCCTGTTATTATTGTTTATGTACTTCGCCGTACGTACATATCACATCTTGTTCTTCCATCAAAATTATATGTTATATTAGAAATTTCTAATTCAATTATATTTGTATAAGATGGATTCACAAGTGAAATACAAATGGATTAA
This sequence comes from Balneolaceae bacterium, assembly GCA_035638715.1. Classification (GTDB taxonomy): domain Bacteria; phylum Bacteroidota; class Rhodothermia; order Balneolales; family Balneolaceae; genus SMO-BIN1. Next base: position 1,688 of record DASQZL010000169.1, on the reverse strand, counting down.
TCCAGCTTGGCTCTTGTACTGATATTCTGATTTAATGTTAGATATGTTCAATCGGAATCTATTGAACTTATATTTACACAGTTGGTAGGATGGGCTATCCCCAACAATATCGAAGTGCCCAGAGTGGTAAGTCGGTCGGGACGCATGTCCGGCAAATTATACCCATTTTAGTTATGCTCCACCCGGACAGGCTGTACGGGCTACGCTTTTTCTTGAACTCAGGTTAAAATATATCCATCTCCATCTGGCAAACCACGTCAGCAAATAATATAATCGATGTAAATATCCTTTACTATTATCCTTTTTGGGTAAAAGAGTAAGTCTAAGCTGGCAGATACTCTCACGCTGAAGCTTAAACCTCAATGGAGCTGCATTTTTATGGATTTGACAATATTTTGATATCTCTTTACGCAATGGCGAATTAATAATGTATCCAATGTGGCAAAAATATTTGACAATGCCGCAGCAAATAATATAAATTTATGTTAAAAAGAACAGGCTTGTGATAAACGTTTGCAATAATTGAAAATAGCGGGGTGCAAATAATTTTTGCCCTTGAATTTATTACAAAATTCCCTGATGGACGGGAACTCGCATTGGAGATGATGGCGGCAGACAGCGAAAGCAGTTAGTTGTTGTCTGGAAACTGTTTAAAAGCTAAGCCTTTTTATTACTGTACGAAGTTGCCAGATCGGCAGATGATAAATTGGAACGCTTATAAAAGAATAGATCGATAAAATAGAAGGGGGCATAACGGCTGCTATCATCGCTCCTCGACTATCAACCGGTAAGCGAACGGAGAGATTTATGTTCTTTAAAAGTATAATTATTGAAAAAAAGCTTCAGGAATTGTTGAGCCGGTAGGAATATCTATTTTAAGAAATGATCAATATTTAAAATCGTTAAAACCAAAATATGATTTAGCTTCAACTCTAAAATCATCCAAATGGAAATAATATTATGGATAAATATGCTAATTATGAACAAAATCCGGAGATTATCGAAACCGATCTTGAGGATGAACTGATTCTGCTTGATCCTGAAACGCAAGAAATGTTCAGTTTGAATGAAACCGGACGAATGGTTTGGAACGAATTGCCCACTTCGAGCATCACAGAGTTAGTAGCCCTGATTAAAAATAAATTTGACGTAAGTAGTGAAATTGCCGAGCAGGATGTTAATGACCTTATTTCAAATCTTTCTGAAGCCGGTCTTTTAATCTCCAATAGTGAATCAAATGAATGATATTTCATTTTTAATTTTGGGAAGACCTTTTTACGCTCACAACATTCCGGATTTTCTTGGGCGTTGGTTCGAAAAAAACTGGCATTTTCCTGAGCACTCACTGCCTGAAGTATCCTATAAAACAACCCTTAAGGTGTTAAAGGAAGCACCGGAATTGGGTCAAGGCATTCGCCGGGAGACTGAACCCGATATTAATGGCGAAGTATTTTTGTGGCATCAAGACGGGGACCGGTGGTGGTTTCAGGAAGGAGATTCAGGAATACAATTTATCATGAGCCCGGATGAATTCAATATTTCTGTTTGGGGATTAAACGAAAAAAAAGATCTGCGAAAAACGTTTACTGCCCTATACATCACTTTTATGGAATCGTTAAGGGCAACTGACCTTTTTCCCTTACATGCTTCCGTTGTGATTAAAAATAGAAATGCCACTGCTTTTACGG
>DASQZL010000168.1:0-21937 GCA_035638715.1 Balneolaceae bacterium | reverse complement strand
ATTGGTTGAGTCAGCCTGTGCAGCCCGTGCCTGCACCTCGCGCACACGGCTGATTTTATCATATTCGCTTAGCCAGAGCCGGCCTTTGGAGACGGTGAAATAATTACCCGCATCGGCGTTTTTTTTCCAAAGTGTCGGCTTTCGGCGCTGATATGAGGTCCAAAGCCGGCCGGACTTCCCTTTTATAATGAGCCAGTTTTTCCAGGCTCTGATTTTTTGCACCGGTTCACCGATACTCCCGAGTTTTTGGAGCGAACCGTTCGATAAAAGCGTAAAGATCACCCCTCTTTTATTGCTGGCTAATAACGAATCATTTACAGTAAAAATCCGGCTAATATTGTGCCCCAGGGAAACTTTTTTATCAAGCTTTATGCCTTCATCATTTTTTTCAAAACCGAAGAGTTGATGATTCCCGGAAAGTGCATAAAACTGTTTCGGGGTGGTTCCGAGATCAATGATGCTCTTGCCCTGCATTGGTTTTGGGGCGATCTTTTGCAGAGTTGAGTCCACAGCATCAGGTGTTTTGAGACTAAGTCTCCCAAGACCGCGGGATCCAAGAGCAACATACAAATTTTCACCAATTCGTACAGCATCAAGCGGACGTGCAGGAAGCTGCGTAGATGAATAGGCACCCATCACGGATGTCGGCTCAAGTACGGTGAGACGATGACTCTTGCCAAAAAGATAGGCAAAACGTATGTCGGCACGGATCGAATGGCCGCGATGCTGCATGCCAGATGCCGTATAAAGCCATTTTAAGGAATCTTTACGGGTGCGAAAGACTGCCATGCCGTCCGAGTTTGAAAGTATATACATATGTGCCGGTGAACTGTCCATGGCAACGACCGAAGGGATTTTCATGCTATATGAATAATCGCTTTGTAGAACAGGCTGCGCTTTGGAATGGGGACTTTCAATGATAAATAATACTAAAATCAGCAGGACGTAGCGTGGAATTTTCATAAAGGAATTATTGATCAATAATGATTTTTACTTTTTCGAAGGTAACAGTACAAGTAATTTAACGCATCATTTTGCGAGTTCAATTCACAGCCAGTGATGTTTTTTATACCAGTGAACTGTGCGTGCAATGCCTTCACTTAGTGAATATTCTGGCACAAATTGCAATTCATTTTTAGCTTTTTCAATACTGCAGGTCCATTCCAGAATTAATTCGTTGGCTTTTTCACGATTAATAACGGGATAAATACCGAAAAATGATGCTGATTGTTCAATCGCTCCGGCAATTTTTTTTACGTATGCAGGTTTAATGTATATCGGAATTGTTTTTTTTCCTAAAGCCAATTCAGTTGTTCGCCGGATTTCATCCCAGGTATGTATGGATTCGCCTGCTATAAAGTAGGTATTAATCCCGGTTCTATCGTGCTTTACTGCTTTGAGGCAGGCCTGAATGACATCCTTTACATAAACCATCGATATTTTTGGATGAACGCCATCCCCGACAATTGGACAGATATGGTTGTTGGCCATTTTGAAAAAGGAATAAATTTGATCTTCGCGCGGACCAAAAACGGCCGGCGGACGTAAAATAGTAATAGAGGAACGATTATCCGCAATTTGATGTATCATTTGTTCCATTTTTTTCTTGGAGCGGCCATACATACTTACCGGCGCCATTGGTGATTCCTCGGTAAGTGGCTGCCCCTGACTTGGACCAGCAGCGGCAAGCGAGGAAAGTACAATCATATTGGATACATTTTCTTGCTGAGCCACTCTGAGAAGGTTTTCAGTCGCCTTAACATTAACGTGGTCAAAAGCTTCGGCAGAATCAGACTTCACCAAGCCAGCAAGATGAAATACGACATCAACATTTTTAACCGCTTCTTTTAAAACCTGTATATTATGGAGGTCGCCTTTATACTTTTTATATGGTTTATTTTTTAGCCATTTTTCAGTTGTACGCACAAGACAGCGCACCTCTGAGTAATTTTTATCGGCAAGGAGTGCATCTACAAGATGACTCCCAATAAAACCAGTACCGCCGGTTACAAAGGCTTTCATCAAAATTTGTATATTAGGTCGTTTTAAAATTGGAATAAATTCTAAGTGTACATTCAGAAGATACAAATCTGTCTGATGTATTTGAAAATTTATGAAAGAACTTCGCGTAGCAATTTTTACCGGAAATTATAATCATATCCAGGATGGGGTGTCGATGACACTCAATCAATTGGTTGCGTATCTGGAAAAAAAAGGAATTCCGGTTATCGTATTCGGGCCTACCGACGACGAGCCCGCCCTGGATCATGAAGGAGAATTTATCTCTGTCCCTTCTGTGCCCGTGCCCGGACGGCAAGAGTACCGTTTTAGCATGGCATTTCCGGAAAAAGCAAAGCAGCGACTGCACCAGTTTAACCCGACACTGGTGCATTTGGCCACCCCCGATTTGTTGGGGCTTCGGGCGATGCACTGGGCAAAAGAAAATAATATACAGATTGTAGCTTCTTATCATACACATTTTACCAGTTATTTAAAATATTACCATCTCGAAATGCTGGAGGGGGTCGGATGGAAATATGCCAAATGGTTTTATGGGCAGTGTAAACATATTTATGTCCCGTCGCCTTCGATGGCCAACCAGTTGAAAGAACGCGGTATCGGTAAAGAAATTCGCATATGGGCGCGCGGCGTTGATACCGATTTATTCCACCCCGATCAGCGCAGTGAAAAATGGCGACGAAAGCAGGGTTTTACCCCCGAAGATGTGGTTCTTACGTTTGTCTCGAGGATCGTCTGGGAAAAAAATTTGAAAATTTTTGTAGAGGTAGCAAAAAAACTTCAGGGAAAGGTCAAACCAATGATCGTTGGGAATGGCCCCGCTATGGATGAATTAAAGGAAATGCTACCCGGTGCACATTTCACCGGTTTTATAACCGGTGATGAGTTGGCTTGTGCTTATGCATCCAGCGATATTTTTTTGTTTCCCTCCGAAACGGAGACTTTTGGTAATGTTACGCTTGAAGCGATGTCCAGCGGACTGCCTTGTATAGTGGCAGATGCACCCGGCAGCAAATCATTGGTTGATTCCGGTGTGAATGGTTATCTTGCCCCGCCCCATGATGCCAACGAATTTGCTCGTTATGTACAGAAAATCACAAAAGATGAAGAGCTCAGAAAAAGGATGTCAAAAACAGCACGGCAAAAAGCTTTGGCTTATTCGTGGGATCGTGTAAACGGTAAGCTGATTGATGACTACCGTGAAGCCGTCTGCGAGCCGCTTCTTTCATCTAATAAATAGGTCATTGTGCGCGTTCTCTACGTATCACATACGCACCCATCCGAGGATGCTATCCTGGATAATGTCGGAGGCATGCAACGTGTCAGCCGACAATTAATAGACGAATGGCAATCTTGGGAGGAAATAGACGTTTATGAGGAGGCTGTTAATGTGGCCGGTCGCGGATTAGTAGCATTGCAAACAACATTTTTTTTATTACGTTTGCTTGTTACCTTAGCTGCTAAGGCTCGTCGCACGGATGCTGATGTTATTCTTTTTTCGTCGATGGTTACAGCTTCACTGGCATGGTTTCTCCGAAAACGCATAAATATACCGATGGTCACTATTAATCATGGAAGAGATGTAACCCTTAAAGTGGGTATATATCAACAGTTTTTGCCCCGTGTATTTGATGCTCTTGATGGGGTGATATCAGTTTCGTCTGCAACGCGCGATGAATGTATCAAACGCGGCATGAAGCCTGAAAACGGTATAGCGCTGGCCAACGGCTTTGATCTGCAGAAAATGAATAATCTCACAGACAAAAGGGTTGCTCGTACAGAGTTGGCTAAAAAGTTTGATATTCCTGTTGAAAAGAAAAAAATGCTGCTGACCGTAGGCCGGCAGGTGGAACGAAAGGGACATGCCTGGTTCATAAATGAAGTATTTCCCAGGCTGCCGTCTGATATGGTTTATGTGATGATAGGAGATGGGCCGGAACGTGATAACATTGAAAAAGCAGTGCAGCAGTCGGCCGGCAGGGAGCGAATTTTCCTGTTGGGATCTCAGCCTGACCGTATCTTAAAACGAGCCTATTCAGCCGCTGATTTGTTCATCATGCCTAATATTCCAGTCGATGGAGATATGGAAGGATTTGGTATCGTACTACTCGAAGCGAACCTGGCTCGAACACCTGCCATCGCTTCGGACCTTGAAGGTATCAAAGATGTGATTGTCAATGGTAAAAATGGCTATAAGGTCCCCCCCCTGGATGCGGGCAAATTTGCCGCAGCTGTGAAAGAAATTGTGGAAACGGATTTAGAACAATCGGGCCGGAAAGCCCGGCATTATGTAAAAAAACAGTTTGCTTGGGCCCGGGTAGCTCAAGATTATAAAGCTTATTTAAGCGAGATTATCGACCATTATGCAGCGAATAAATCAAAAATAACCTAATCGGGTCTATAATTTGATTGATGCATAATATGGAAGTATATTTGCATAATGAGTACATATGAATTGCTCAAATTGTAATCGAATGGACGACATTAAGTCTGATCTCAATAAAAACGATATTTTTAGCAAGGCTTACGAGTTTACCAAAGCCGATGAAATAAAAGCCGAGGGATTATATCCCTATTTTAAGCCTCTGCAGGCCACTGACGGTACAACTGTCCGGATCGAGGGACGCGAAGTTGTAATGGCCGGCTCCAATAATTATCTGGGGCTGACAAATGACCCCCGGGTCATTAAGGCGGCTCAGGATGTCATGGAAGTGTATGGCACAGGCTGTACCGGCTCGCGTTATCTGAACGGAACGCTGGATTTACACCTCGAGTTGGAGGAAAAATTGGCTGATTTTATGAACAAGGACGCCTGCGTGCTCTTCAGTACGGGCTACCAAACCAACGAAGGTTCCATTCAGACGATCGCCGGACGGCAGGATGTCATTTTTTCGGATAAGGATAATCATGCTTGTATTGTAACAGGTACGCTCATTTCTAATGCCAAGGTCCGTCGCTACCAACACAACGACATGGAACAATTGCGAAAGCTGTTAGAACGGGAAGACCCTGATAAAGGCAAGCTTATCGTCAGTGATGGCGTATTCTCGATGTCGGGAACGCTGGCTGATGTTCCTGAATTGCTAAAACTGAAAGAAGAATTTGGAGCGCGGCTTTATCTTGATGACGCACACGCAATAGGCGTTATCGGTGAAGGCGGGCGCGGTTCTGCTTCGGCATACGGCCTGATGGATGAAGTTGACCTCATCAGTGGCACCTTTTCCAAGTCTTTCGCATCACTCGGCGGATTTATCGTGGGAGATGAAGAAGTGATTGAATATATCCGCCATAACTCTCCCGCACATATCTTTAGTGCTTCCATGCCGCCTGCCAATGTAGCTACGGTCTTGAAAGCACTCGAAATTTTGAAGGAAGATACATGGCGACAAAAACGCCTTCAGGAAATTTCCACGTATATGCGGAATGAACTTGAGGGCATGGGTTTTAACGTCTGGAATAGTCAAACGCCGATTATCCCGGTCGTTATTGGTGAAATGAAAAGCTGCTTTAAATTCTGGAAGGAATTATTCGAAGCCGGCGTGTACGTTAATGCGGTAGTACCGCCTGGTGTTCCGCGGGGGCAGTCGCTGGTACGCACCAGTTATATGGCTACACATACGGATGAACATTTGACCAGAATTTTGGAAGCTTTTCGAAAAGCGGGAATTAAGCAGGGCATAATCGATCAAAATGGTCACTCACTTCAAGAATACGAATAATATTGGAAAAAAAATCAACTTCGACGGATCTAACACGGGTTACAACGGGTAGCGGACGCCGGGAATTTGTTAACTTTCCTTATCAGCTTTACAGGGATGACAAGTACTGGGTTCCTCCGCTGAAGATGGAACAAAAGGATCTTCTCAACACCGACAAAAACCCATTCTATAATAATGCGGATATAGAACTTTTTACGGCACGTCGCGACGGAAAGGTCTGTGGCCGTATTGCAGCTATTGAGGATCGCCGGTATAATGAATACCATGATAGTAAAACGGGTTTCTTCGGTTTTTTTGAATCAATTAATGATTCCTCCGTGGTTAATCAGCTGATTGAAGCTGCATCCGGATGGCTGAAAGAGCGGGGACTTACGGAGATCATGGGACCGGCAAACCCCAGTATGATGGACGAAGTTGGTATCCTCGTTGATGGCTTTGAATATTATCCCAGCATTTTGATGCCCTACAGCAAGCGCTACTACGACTCGCTGCTTAAAAGTGAGGGCTTTGAAAAGGAAATGGATTTGTATGCTTTTCGTATGCTGAAAGAGGATCTTGCTTATGAACGTATGCAACGAGCCGAGAAGATCGTAAGAAAACGCTATCCGGAGTTGCAAATTCGACAGGTCAATCTTAAAAAAATTGACCGGGAAGTCCAGATAGTCCGTGAAATTTTTAATAGTGCATGGTCCGGAAACTGGGGATTCATTCCCTTAACGGAAGAGGAATTTGCCACCTTGGCCGACGATTTAAAGTTAATTCTTGATCCCAAGCTGGCGCATATTGCTGAAATGGATGGCAAGCCTGTCGCATTTTCAATTGCGTTACCCGATCTCAATCAAGCATTACGCCACGTAAAAAATGGCCGGCTGCTTCCATTCGGCATTTTTAAGCTGCTCTGGTACCAGCGAAAGATCAATCGTATTCGAACGGCCCTTATGGGCGTATTACCGGAATATCAGGGGCGTGGTATCGATGCCCTTCTGCATCTCAGAGCGATTGATAATGGTCTCGAAGAAGGAATGCAATCATCTGAGTTGGGCTGGGTGCTTGAATCAAATAAAAATATGATCCAGGTAGCCAAACGCCTCGGTGCTCATATCGAAAAAACCTATCGCATGTACCGCAAGGACCTCTAAGCTGCAATTTCCGCAGATATTCAGGCCGAAGCTCTAATGCTTCGTTGAGTTTTTTTTCATCGATTTGACGTTTAAAAATGATTCAAACAGTGGGTGGAGACAACGAAATTGCCCCTTCTGCAGCGTTGAAGATAGCACTCACTAACCCCAGGTATAAAGATACGTTTCGCTCGCATTTTATACTTCGTTTTGCTGACGAACTAATTTTTTTGTGAGAAACGCAGACTAATTCCTCTCTTTGTTTTATACTTGCTATCGTACTGATTTTATTTGATGATTTAACGCACCTCTTGCCAAGATAATCCCTTTTTTCTCCTTTTGGCTATGAGTCAAACTCTCTCGGGATTATAATTTGGTAACAGTAAAAACCTGCGGCTGAGCCTAAAATTTCCTACATTTGGCACGTAATTTAATAAGAAAATGTTGTTTCCAATAAACGGGCGAAACCGCGAGTGCCAGTGTCCTGGTATGATGCCGCAGGAATAAATTTACGGTTCCGGCTGTGCTAAACTCCTTTTAGGCAGCAAGGCATATTATTGGCAAGATAACAACATGCGTGCATTATAAAAGTTATAAATAGTGAAGTTTAATCAATAAGAGACCAACATTATGAGTGAATTTCGTATTGAAGAAGATTCGATGGGTGAAGTTAAAGTACCAAAAAATTCATATTATGGCGCCCAAACCCAGCGGGCGATTGATAATTTTCCGGTAAGTGATATTAAATTCAGTCGCGAATTTATTCAGGCAATTGGGCTGGTAAAAAAAAGTGCTGCCCGGGTAAATCATGAATTGGATTTGCTTGACATGTCTATTACAGAACCCATCGAGGAAGCTTCGCTCGAAGTCATGGAAGGTCGTTTTGATGAGGATTTTGCTGTCGATATATTTCAGACGGGGTCCGGCACATCAACCAATATGAATGCGAACGAAATTATTGCGCGCCGCGCAAATGAACTGAAAAGCGATGACGTAGAAACGGAAATTCACCCGAATGATCACGTCAATTATGGACAGAGCTCAAATGACACTATTCCAACGAGTATTCGAATAGCGGCTGCCATCGGATTGAAAAAGAAATTGATCCCCGCTCTAAAACATTTGCAGGATGTATTTTTGGAAAAAGGCAAAGAGTTCGCTGATATAGCCAAGACCGGACGCACGCACCTGATGGATGCCATGCCGGTGACGGTGGAACAAGAGTTTAGCGGTTATGCACAGCAATTAAAATTAGGGATTGACCGGCTAAAATCGTCTATGAAACGGCTCACTGAACTGCCACAGGGCGGAACGGCCGTAGGGACGGGGTTGAATACGCATCCGGAGTTCGGGACCCGCATAGCAGACAGAATTTCCGAAGCAACCGGTATTGAATTTACAGAGGTAGAAAATCATTTTGAAGCCCAGGCAACGGTCGATACGCTGGTTGAAGTCAGTGGGCAGCTTAAGACCCTCGCCACCGGGCTGATGAAAATCGGTAATGATTTGCGGTGGATGAACTCCGGCCCCAATGCCGGTATCGGCGAAATTAAGCTTAAGGCTGTACAACCCGGTTCATCTATCATGCCCGGGAAAATAAATCCGGTCATCGAGGAATCACTAACTTTGGTTTGCGCCCAGGTTATCGGCAATGATTCAGCTATTACCGTGGCGGGTCAGTCAGGTAATTTTGAATTAAATGTGATGCAGCCGGTAGTGGCTCATAATTTGCTTCAGTCAATTAAAATTTTATCGAATGCCGTCCGCAACCAGGCCGATAAATCCGTAGCTCACTTGTCGGTAAATAAGGAAAAAATTGCTGATATGGTCGAACGAAATCCGGTGCTTGTAACAGCCCTTAATCCGGTGATTGGTTATGATAAAGGATCAAAAATTGCTAAAAAGGCTTTTAAAGAAGAACGACCGGTGAAAGAGGTAGCGCGTGAAATGACCGATCTTTCTGATGAAGAGCTTGATGAGTTGCTTGACCCTGTAAAAATGACGAAAGGTGGGTTTATGGATTAGATAAAGGTCAAATTATAATAACTGGTTTCGCCGTTTTGTAAAGATAAACCGAACCTTGTATCTTTTTAAAACGATAATGATGATTATTGATAATAGCATACAGTTTTGTGCCAAAATGAACGGAGAAATACTATGGCTCAGATGAAAATAGAAAGTGAAAAAGAATCAAATGAGCATTCACTAAAAAATGGAGATGTTCAGGAGATTTTAAACGATTATAAACTGGCAAATATAAGCCGGGAAGCCTCATATCTGGGCCGGAGGGAGACGCTGACAGGGAAGGCAAAATTCGGAATCTTTGGGGATGGCAAAGAATTACCTCAAATTGCGATGGCTAAATTTTTTAAGGATGGCGATTTCCGGGCAGGATATTACCGCGATCAAACATTTATGATGGCTATAGATGAGCTATCCGTGCAACAGTTTTTTGCTGAACTATATGCCCATGCCAATATTGAGGATGAGCCTCATTCGGGGGGGCGACAAATGGATGCCCATTTTAGTACGCGCAGCCTTGATGAAAATGGGGACTGGAAAGACCTTACCAGCAGAAAAAACAGTTCACCCGATTTATCGCCCACAGCAGCTCAGATGTCGAGGCTGCTGGGCCTTGCTCAGGCTTCTAATGTTTATCGCGATGCCGAGGCGCTTGAAGGTTGGCCGGAAGCGAAAAAATTTTCAGATGGGGGGCAGGAAGTGGCTTGGGGAACGATTGGAGATGCGAGCACCTCGGAAGGCGTTTTTTGGGAAACAATAAATGCTGCAGGTGTCCTGCAGGTACCAATGGTGCTGTCGGTCTGGGATGATGGATATGGAATATCCGTGCCGCGCAAATATCAAACGACAAAGAACAGCATCTCTGAGGCGTTGGCAGGATTTCAGCGTACGGAGGATCAAAAAGGCTGGGAAATCCTCAAGGTGAAGGCCTGGGATTATCCCGCATTGATAGAAACTTACAAAAAAGCCGAGTCCATTGCGCGAAATGAAAGCGTGCCGGTACTGATTCATGTAGAGGAGGTAACCCAGCCGCAGGGCCATTCAACATCCGGCTCACACGAACGGTATAAACCGGAAAAACGGCTACAGTGGGAAAAGGATTTTTGCTGCATTCGCAAGATGCGGGAGTGGATGCTCGACGAAAATATTGCAGATAAAAAAACACTTGATCAGCTTGAAGAAAAGGCAAAGAAAGAGGTAAGGCAAGAAAAAAAGCTGGCATGGCAGACATTTCGTAAAGAAATTAAACAAGAATTGCTTACTGTAGATGAAATGCTGCAAAATATCGCATCGGAAAGTGTAAGCGATAACAAAGTCAGAAATATTATCAAGCAAATGAAAGTTCCGAAAGTGCCCATTCGGCGTGATATTATTTCAGCCGCTAAAAAAGTGTTGCGTATCACCCGCAGCGAGCATATCCCGGAGCGTAAAGAGTTAATTGAATGGCTTGAGCGAAGCGAAAAGGAAAATAAACAGCGGTATGATACGCATCTATATTCTGAATCAGAATTATCGCCCCTGCGTGTTGAGGAAATAAAACCGAGATATGCAGATAATGCGGAGAAGGTTGACGGACGGGTTTTACTGCGCGATAATTTTGACAAAATTTTCGAAAAATATCCGGAAGTACTGGTTTTTGGAGAAGATACCGGTAGGCTGGGAGATGTTAATAAGGGCCTTGAGGGCATGCAAGATAAATTTGGTGATGTGCGCGTGCAGGATACCGGCATTCGTGAAGCTACTATTTTGGGGCAGGGTATCGGTATGGCACTGCGCGGCCTGCGACCGATAGCCGAAATTCAATATCTTGATTATCTGCTTTACTGTTTTCAGGGACTCAGCGATGACCTGTCAACATTGCGATATCGTAGCATGGGCGGGCAAAAAGCCCCGGTAATTGTTCGTACCCGGGGCCATCGCCTGGAAGGTATTTGGCACACAGGCTCACCTATGGGGATGATTATCAACGGCATACGAGGGGTATATGTTTGTGTGCCGCGAAACCTGACAGATGCAGCCGGAATGTATAACACGCTGGTGCGCGGTGACGACCCGGCACTGGTTGTTGAGCCGCTAAACGCATACAGGCAGAAAGAAAAAGTGCCATCGAATTTAGGTGAATATACGGTGCCGCTGGGGGTTCCGAATATTATTTCCGGGGGAGAGGATATCACGGTTGTGTCGTACGGATCAACCTGTAATATATGTGTAAGTGTGCTTCCCCAGCTTGAGGAAGTGGGTATTTCTGCAGAGTTGATAGATGTGCGTACACTTCTGCCGTTTGATCGTCATCACATGATCGTGGAATCCCTGAAAAAAACCAACCGTATTTTGTTTGTTGATGAAGATGTCCCCGGCGGTGCAACGGCATTTATGATGCATCGCGTATTGGAAGAGCAGGAAGGCTATTTTTATCTTGATTCGCAGCCCCGCTGCCTGACCGCAAAAGCCCATCGAAGTGCTTATGGCTCAGACGGTGATTATTTTTCAAAACCCAACGAAGAGGACATTTTCGATGCCATTTATGGATTGATGCATGAAGCTAATCCTGCAAAATATCCATCGATTTACGAATGATTTTTTATCTTTTCACGCCTTTTTAAACGGCTATTTCATCAGAAAAAAAGCGAAATAACTTTACCTTTAAAAAGGGAAATTAACAATTTACCCGAAACGAGTGAGGCGTTCAACGCTGTAAGTGCAGTTATTTTTTTCGATGGAATAGAAGCACATCCCTGTGCTTATAATTGGCGACATAAATATCATCAAGTCCGTCTCCGTTGAAATCAGCCACCACAAAATCGGTGGCGGGAGGGGCAAAGTCTTTCGGAAAATAGGTTTGCGTTTTATCGCTAAAATATCCCGAGCCATTATTTATTAGCACGCGGGCTATATTATTTCCGGAATAACTTCCGGTCGGATTCGTCTGCGAATCGTAACCTCCGGCAACGATGTCGTTGTCTCCATCATGATCAATATCAACAAAGTCGGCATCTGTTGTATTTATATTATCAGTCGGCAGCTGACTGTTGGTGACGTCGGTAAACCGCCCCTGATGGTTAATCAATAGTTGGTCACGGGCACTGTTTCCGGATTGCGAAAGAATAACATTTGCAAAATAAATATCTAAGCTGCCATCCCCATTGACATCGCCGAGCGCGGCATCGCGTGTTTCTTCAATGCTCTCGTTTGGCGGAAGTCGTGACTGGCTGTCATCGATAAAATAGCCCTTTCCCGTGTTGATAAGGATACGATTTCCTTTTTCGTTGGCGATCAACAGGTCGGGATTCCCGTTTTGATTTATATCACCCGTTTCGATATCCTCCGTTATTCCATTCACCTGCGGCATTCGGGCCCCCGTCTGGTCGGTGAAGAAGCCATGCCCATTATTAATCAAAATTACATTGGGTCCATTATTGCCGATAACAAGGTCTTTGCTGCCATCATTATTGACGTCAACCGCTACTGCCGTGTTAGAATTACCTACAGAAGGAATTCGATTACTTACATTTTTGAACGTTCCATCGCCATTGTTCAGGAAATATTCACTCCCTCCATTATTCTGGCTCGTGAAAAAAAGATCGGGATAGCCGTCATTATTAAAATCCGCAACGACGACATCGGTGGTGTTGGGATTCTGTTGGTTATCATTGGGCAACCGGCGTGTCGATTCATCGATAAAGTTGCCGTGCCCATCATTGATTAAAATCTTGTTGGGACCGTTTTTTATCGCAACAACCAGATCGAGGTCACCGTCACCGTCAATATCGGCAGCCCGGGCCGCTGAACTGGTGCCGTTTAATTCATCAGAGGGCAATTTTGAAGAGCTAACGTCTTTAAAAATGGCAGTGGTGTCCGGATTATTGTTATTACCACCCCCGGGTTGATTGACGGCTTTTATCCAGCAACCAGATAAAAACAGGCTGCAGAAAAGAAGTGCAGCAAGGAGCTGTGTCGTCGCCTTTAACATATTAAAAAAAAATTAATATTAGTCCAATACTTAAGCTCTGATTTTAAAAGCTTTAAGTCAATAAAAATATCAGGTAATTTTAATTACCGCTGAATTTATAATTGAACTGACGAAAAATCCTTTTATAAGGTGCGATAAAAGTTCAAACAGAAGAGCGAAAAAGGCAAGGATTAGTGAATCAACTGGTCGAGCATAGCAAAAAACCAGATAACCGGGAGATAGGCAAATGAGGCAAACATAAGTTTTTTGGCAGCGTCCTTTGTTTTTTTCCAGGCAAATGCGAGGCCGTATCCGAGAAATAAAAGAGAACTCAACAAAGCTCCCGATAGAAAAAGAATGCCGGTTAACCCAGTTGTATAAAGCGCCCAGGTGATGGGCAGCAGCATTAGCAGGCAAAGAAGTATAAAGCTAACAGTCTTTATTGCCTTTGGATCGTTGGCAGGCAGCATATGAAAGCCTGCATGCTGGTAATCATCTTTGCATACCCAGGCGATGGCGATAACGTGAGGAATCTGCCAGAAAAAAACGATACCAAATAACAGCCAAACGCCAATGTTGTCGAGCTGACCGGTTGCGGCGGCCCACCCACCTACAACAGGCAGTGCTCCGGGAATGGCCCCAATTACAATATTTACGGCGGATACCCGCTTGAGGGGAGTGTAGGCAAATAAATATAATACGGTTGTAGCAAGTGAGGCAATGCCCGCCACAACATTGACGGCGAGCATCAGATATAAAAGTCCGCTGAAGATAAGTGATATTGAGAAAACCATGCTTTCTTCAGGCGTAATTTTACTGGACGGCAGCGGGCGCTGCTGCGTTCGTTTCATTTTACCATCCAGGCGCCATTCCATAAATTGATTATGGGCAGCTGTACCTGCGGCAATCAGCGTCGTACCAATGGCAGCTTGCAGCAGAAGTAGATAATCAATACTACTGCCCGATCCCAGTACAAAACCCACGACCATACTTATTACTACAGTGAGAGTAATGCCTGGCTTGGTCAGCTCATAATATGCCACCAGTTTTTCTGAGCTGAAAAACTTTGAAAGGGTAAAATCTGTGCTTAACTTCATGCAGTTTCCTTGATTTTGTCAGGCAAAATATAAGAACTTATGATGAAAATTGTTACCTGGCTGCCATACTTTTTTGCAGGGTCATCTCTTAATGCCCTCTTCATAATAAACAAAGATATTTCAGGCTTTTTTACTTCGAAAAGAGAAATAAAAACTAATATAAATTATTATTTTTATTCGATTTAAAAATAGTATTTGGGACCTTTAATATATTTGAAATATCCTTATTTACCATTATATGAAATTGAATACATATCAAAAAACGGCGATTATAACCGTCTTTGCGACGATTTTTTTAATATTTGTAGGTGGTTTAGTGCGGGTATCCGGTTCCGGCCTTGGCTGCCCGGATTGGCCGAGATGTTTTGGCTCATGGATTCCCCCATTGTCAGTGGCAGATTTACCCGCTCGTTTTGATCCATCCCAGTTTAATATTTTTAAAACCTGGACAGAATATATCAACCGTCTGGTGGGCATTGTCATCGGTATTTTAATTACGGCCACCGGCATTCTTTCGTTGCGCTATCGTAAAACCAAGCCGCCGGTTTTTTATAATTCGGTAGCCGCTTTTATATTGGTTCTCATCCAGGGATGGCTTGGCGGGGAAGTTGTGGAATCCGGATTAAAGGAATGGCTGGTGACCGTTCATATGCTTTTGGCTATGGCCATTATGACTATTCTGCTGTATGCGGCATTTAAGGCGACCGAAGAACGCTGGACGTTACAGCTTGAAAAGGGAAAAACCCGCCGATGGATGTATGGAATAGCATTGACACTTTTTGCATTTACGATTATTCAAATGATATTGGGCACGCAGGTTCGAACGACGATAGATGATCTCATGCAAACGATGCCGGGCCTGTCGCGGGATTTATGGATATCGCATGTCGGATCGATTGTTGAAATACATCGTTCGTTTTCATGGACTATTTTTCTCTCGGGTGCCGGTTTACTATACTTCGCTTTCCGGAAAACCAAGTCATCCCTCCTGCAATATATGACGTTGGGAGTGATGACTACCATCGTCATCCAGATATTACTCGGCGTGGGACTTTACTATATGGGTATGCCGCCCGTTTTACAGGTATTGCATCTGGTTGGCGTTGCTATAATAATCTGTCTGGAATTCCTGACTATATTAATCCTTCGGCTTCCTGTCAACCAGCCGTCAAGCGGTTAAAATGTCTGGAATATTTTTAGCTACTCTTGGATTTATTTTTGCTAATTGATTTAATATAAGCAATGATTGATTTGATCTTGGCTTTGCTTAAATAGCTGAAATTAGGCATTACCGGCATAAAACCCTTCACCACTTTTGCTTTTGGTTTTTTGATAGACTGTGCAATATAGGAGCTGTCAGCAATAATGGTAGAGTCACTTTTTAATTTCGTTTTACGTCCGTATAAATTTTTCCAGGTAGGTCCCGTTTTTTTGCTGCCATCCGTGGAGTGACAACTGAAACATCCATTATTTTTTGCAATTTTTTTGCCCCGCGCAGCTGAAATCTTTGGTTGACCGGTATATTTGTTGATATGAGATGTGGCTTTTTTATTATTATAAGCCTTATTTTTAGGCGAGGGACCGGATTTTTTGGCATTCCAAATAAAGAATGTTATAGGTATGGCAACAGCAGCGATGATCAGAAATTTTAAAAATCTCATATCAATTAATTTTAGGGATTATAATTTTAGCTACAGGTAATTTACGCACCTTTAAAACGTTAACTCCTACTAAATTATTTTAAAGTCAGTATAAACATTTAAATAGCGATATGCCGGATTCTGACCAGTTTGAGGTTGATTTGATCAAGGATATTAGCTTAAAGAAGGCAATTGGAGTAATATTGTTGATTAGTGTGTGCGCTTTGGCGTTTTTGACTTGGCTTCTCCTTTTTAAGGGGGGGAGTAATTACAGTTCCGCATTAATCAAAAATCTACCGGCTCTCAATGCTCTGTTTAATGCTACCAGTACGGTATTACTGATTTTTGCTTATCGGGCCATCCGGCAAAAAAACTATAAAAAGCACATGAAATTAAATCTCACTGCTTTTTTTACTTCAGTGCTTTTTTTAATTGGTTATGTAGTCTATCACAATTTTGAAGGAGATATCCATTTTACTGGGCAGGGGCCGGTAAAATATGTTTACTTTACCATTTTGATATCGCATATCATTTTATCGGCCGTAGTTGTACCACTGATACTGACCAGTTTTTATCTCGCTTTTTCAGGTAAGATAAAAACGCATCGTAAAGTCTCAAAATTTACGCTGCCTGTCTGGCTGTATGTATCGGTGACTGGCGTGATAGTGTTTTTTATGCTCTACGCCTATGTAGGTATGGGCTAATCGAATTAAAGAAAGATCGTGCCACGGACCATTTCTCGTGGCACGAAAATTAATACTATTGAAGAAAATTTTCGCCGGCTTCGGGGATCAACACTTCGGTATCCGTCTCTTCTTCAACAAGTGCCTTAAACTCTTCCGGATCACCAGAAAGTACCGGCATGGTGCCATAGTGAATGGGAATAGCAATTTCGGGTCGAAGCATATCTACAGCCCAGGTGGCTTCTTCAGGTCCCATTGTGAAATGATCACCCATGGGAACAAGAGTCACCTCCGGCTGGTATAGATCACCGTATAGTTCAAGATCACTAAAAATATTTGTATCTCCCAGATGATAAATGCTAATGTCATCGTCAAAAGAGAAAATCAACCCGGCAGGTTCACCTGTATAATCACCCTGAAAGGAGGAACTGTGGTTGGCAGATACCATTGTGACAGAAAAATCATCAAAACTGATTGTTCCGCCCTTGTTAAAGCCGGCGGCCTGATCTTCGTCAAGCCCGTGTTTAGTCGTCAAAACAGTAGACAGTTCCAAAATGGAAATGACCTTGCAGCCGGTCCGTTCGGCAATTTCAACAGTGTCGCCTACATGGTCGGCATGGCCATGAGTGAGAAAGATGTAATCGACATCCCCGGGCTCTTTCCAATCATCGGGCGTTGAGGGATTATCTTTTAAAAATGGATCGATTAAAATGTGTTTGCCGTTTGGAGATTGTAAATAAAACGCTGAATGACCTAACCAATGTGCCTTTACAGAAGTTTTCATAAATTATTTTTTATTTATAAAATTCAAAGTGATTAACTATATTTTATGCAAGATCAGTAATTTATTATCAATTACTGTATTGCATTTCAATAATTATTTTACAAAATATCATAAAAAAAAATTCCGTTTAACTCACTATCTATAGAATATAGATGAAAAGTAAATAAGAGGAGTGTATGGCAGAACGCATTAAATTAAATCCTGTAAATCCCCACGTAAAACGCATTTTTGAAATTACAGATAAAGTGTATGAGGGATCGGTTTTATTGCTTCCAACCGATAGCCAGTATGCGCTGGCTTGTGATTATCAAAATAAAAAAGGTATTGAACGTATTCGGGAAATACGAGAGCTTGGAGAAAATGATCATTTATCTTTATTGAGCGATTCACTTTCGGGTATTGCCAAGTTTGCCCATCTCAGCGATCAAAATTTTAAACTCATAAAGCGCCTTATTCCCGGACCATATACAATTATTGTACCCGCAACAAAAGAGGTGCCCAAACTTTTGGTTCATCCGAAAAAGAAGACGGTGGGAATCCGGGTTCCCGATTATCCCATTTGCAATGAATTATGCCAGCGGGTGGGGCGACCATTATTGGCTATTTCGGCAAAAAAGCCGGATATGACAAAAAATACTATTGACAAATTTGAACGCGAGCCGTTTCTCCGTGAGTTTGAAAAACTGGTTGATATAATCATCGATAACCAGCAGGAATTGCCGGCGCGGGAAACGACCATAATTGATATGACCGGCGAGCAGGCTCAGATAATACGTGAAGGTCTGGGGGCCGATAAGGCAAAAGAAGTCTTTCAAATGCAGGGTTTTCCTTTAGAGGTGGAATAATATTATGAATATAGCTATCAATACAGGCGGAGGCGATGCACCGGGCTTAAATGCGGCAATCCGCGCCGCAACACTTGCAGCACTTAATCGGGGATGGAATGTATATGGCATTCTCAATGGATATGGGTCCCTTTATACGGATAAACCGTTTGTGCCTCTGGATGCCGGTGCTGTGCGTGGCATCACATTTCAGGGAGGAACTATATTGGGGACGGCCAACCGCGGAAATCCTTTTGAAATGCCCTATGAAGATGAAGAGGGCAACGTTAGAACAAAAGATGTTTCAGATCAACTGGTGGAACAATTCCAGGAATATGATATTGATGCCCTGATAGCTATCGGCGGCGATGGTTCAATGACGATTGCCCATAAATTATCGCAGAAGGGGATTAATATTGTTGGCATTCCAAAAACTATTGATAATGATATTTACGGCTGTGACGTAACGCTTGGCTTTGATACGGCCGTAACAACTGCTACGGAAGCGATCGATAAAATAACGACGACGGCCGAGTCTCATCAGCGACTGATGGTTGTAGAGGTGATGGGACGGTATGCCGGCTGGATTGCCCTTCATTCCGGTATCAGTGCTTCGGCCGATGTGATTCTTATCCCGGAAATTCCGTTTACGTATGAATCTATTGTGGAAAAGATCGAAGAACGGGAAAAGCATGGTCGACATTATACGATTATTGTCGTGGCGGAAGGAGCCCGGGAAAAGGGAGGCAATATTGTGACCAAAGGCAAGGAGGTCGGCCAGCAGGTTTTATTAGGCGGTATTGGGGAGGAAATTGCCAAAGAATTGAGTAAGCGCACAGGTAAAGAGTCTCGTTCCGTCGTATTGGGCCACCTGCAACGGGGTGGTTCGCCTACAACATTTGACCGGCTTATATCGCTGCGTTTGGGAGCAGCGGCCGTTCGAAGTATTCAGGCCGGCAATTATAATCATCTGGTTACATTGCATAATAACGAGTTGACAACAATACCGATTAGTGACGTGGCTGGTAAAATGAGATCTGTTCCGCTTGACAGTGACACAATGCAGACGGCTCGTGATATAGGTATTTGCATGGGAGATTGATTGGAAATAAATATTCAAAAATGAAAAAATTTGATTCAAACGATAATACTGATCTTCAAAATTGGAATGTGCTCACTGATGAGCTGGAAGTTGAAAAATTAATTGAGGCTTCCCGGGAACAACCGCAGCTTATTTACAAACACAGCCCAACATGTGGCATCTGCGCGATGACTAAAGGCAGGATTGAACAGAGTTTTAATAATATCAGTAATAAAGCGGGAATGCATTTTGTGAACGTGATTAAGGCCCGGCCGGCCTCAAATGCCATCGAAGAGAAACTTCAGGTGCGCCATGAATCACCCCAGGTTCTTGTGCTCCGTAACGGTGAATGCATTTGGCATACTTCACACTATTCGATCAAGGCCGATACGATTTTAGAAGCTCTTAAAGAAAATTAGTAGCCTAAAATAATTAGATATTTCTGTCGGGATAAAGCAAGTAAGCTTCAATCACGGGAATAAGCTATATATTCCGGATTTTTATTTTGACTTGTCAGTTATCGAAAAGATTTTCGAAATTTTTCTTAAAAGGCGCCTCAATGATGCCCTCTTCTGTTATAAATCCGTCAATGTAAGAAAAAGGCGTAATGTCGAAGGCTGGATTATAAGCCGTTGTGTTTTTAGGAGCGATTTGCGAATCGTTAAACACGGTAATTTCCTCCGCATCACGTTCTTCAATAGGTATATTTTCTCCTTTTTTTAGGTTCATGTCGATGGTCGACAGCGGAACCGCTACATAAAACGGGACCTCATTTTCGTTCGCGAGAACGGCCAGCGGGTAAGTGCCAATTTTATTGGCCGTATCACCGTTAGAAGCAACGCGGTCGGCACCGGTAATCACAATATCTACCTCCCCACGACTCATAAGTGAGCCGGCAGCTGAATCAATGATCAGTTTCATTGGAATCTCAGCCTGTTTTAGTTCCCAGGCTGTAAGCCGGGCTCCCTGCATCAACGGACGTGTTTCATCAACCCATACCTGGATGTCTTTTTCTGCCTGATGAGCATGAAGAATAACTGAGTGAGCGGTACCATATTGACCCGTTGCAAGGCTGCCGGTATTGCAGTGCGTCAAAATTTTGTCACCCTGCCGTATTAGTTCAACACCATTTTCCCCGATTTTTTTGCATCTCCGTTTATCTTCATCGTGAATAGTTTTTGCCGTTTTAAGGGCTACTCGTTTTATTTTGGCTATGGGTTCATCCTTATGGGCCTGCATCGTCGTCTTAATGCGGTTAAGCACCCATTCCAGGTTCACCGCAGTGGGGCGAGCGCTCTTCATATAATCGGCTACGCGTTCCACTTCAACCCAAAAGCTCTGGAAGCCCGACTCAGGAAGCTGTTTGATGCCCATATAGAATCCGTATCCGGCTGCAATGCCGATAGCCGGCGCTCCACGGATACGCAATTTTTTTATCGCCTCCCACATCCGGCCCATGTCACGGATGTCATTATATACTTTTCGTTTGGGCAAATAGGTTTGATCAATAATGCGCACATGATCCCCCCTCCACTCAATAGATTGTATAGCAGCCTCATCACTCATAATTTTATTTTTTTCTTGCTGAATTTTATTTAATTGTTTTAACCTTATAATGTAAGGGATTTTTTTATAAAATTAATAGGAAGGTCCCCGGTTTTATGGCTTTTTCAATAAGTTGAAGGTATCTTTGCGATTAGTCGCCCTTCCTGCATTTAAATTACTGAAGAATCCCGTTTTTTGACTTCTAAAACAGCAGCCTGTTTTATATAGAACTTATTAGGTGGGTGAATCTTGAAGAGTGATCTGAAAATTGGGGGATGGCAGGCTGATCTTAAAAGAGTGGCTAAGCAATTCCGAAAACGCTCTGCCTCAAGAAGAGATTTTCTAACTTGCGACGCTGCTCAATCTTGGTTTTTCGGCAGTCATGTGGTACGCCCAATTTTGTTACTTAATCAGACTGAAATTTTAAGAAGCCGCGATCGCTTTAAACTCTTCTGTTATATTTTCCTTACTTGTGGAACTCGAAAAACAAAGTTGGTTATATAGGAACAACATCGTAGTAAATAGCAGAACAGCTCCCTCCTGATGCATAACACCGAGGACGGTTGGTATGGAACCTTTACTATGCAGCACGGTAAGCGCCCCAAGTGTAATTTGAAGAAATAAAGCGATAATTAACAGGTTTCGCGCAATGCTCATCCGTTTAGAAGTGAAAGCTTTACGCCCTCTCCACCAGAAAATAATGATTAGAATGCCAATGATATACGGCAGAGTACGATGCACGAAATTGACGAAATTCTGATTCTCAAAAAAATTAACCCAAAAAGGGGATAAGGCAAACATGTTGTTGGGAATAAAATGACCATTCATTAATGGGAAACTTGGGTAATAAAGGGAGGCGCGGAGCCCTGACATTAGCCCTCCAAAAAATATTTGTATTCCTAACAGACTTAAGATAACAACAGATAATTTTCGAATAGAATTTTGCTGACTTTCCTTGACATTATCAGACTTGGAAGAGGTCACTAAATTCAACCCTTGCCATAAGATGTACGTATATAACGAAAAAGCCAGGGATAAATGGATAGCCAACCGGTACGGACGCACTCTCGGTACAGTGTTTAATCCACTTTTAACCATAAACCAACCCCAACCACCAACAATACCCAAGCCGACGAGTATATAAATATATCTCTTAATGATAGACTTGGTTATCATACCTTTCATGTAGAAGTAGATTAACTGCCCAATAAAAAAGAATCCGATAAGCCGCCCTAAAAGACGATGAAAATATTCCCACCAGAAAATGGATTGGTAAGCCTTGAGGGTCATCCCCTTATTCACGTCCTTATACTGCGGGGATTTTTTATAGGCATCAAAGGACTTCATCCAGGCTTTATGATTCAATGGGGGTACCGTGCCAACTACCAAGTTCCATTTTACTATAGAAAGACCTGAACCGGTTAATCTTGTCGCTGCTCCTATTGACATCATGACC
>DASQZL010000167.1:0-23141 GCA_035638715.1 Balneolaceae bacterium | reverse complement strand
TGGAAGACGACCAGATCGATAGGCGGCAGGTGCACCCCCCGCAAGGGGCCAGCCGAGCCGTACTAATCAGGCCACCGGTTTGCCGGCCATGGCTTCGGCCAGCTGCCACCCGGGGGCGCTCGATTTAACCTTTTTTTCCCTATCGCTTTTCCGGCAGGAGGCGGGCCCGCGCCGGGTCCCCACCCGTTCCCATCCCGAACACGGCCTGTGACCCCCGGCCGCGCCTATGGTACTGCCCAATCGGGCGGAAGCGTCGGTCCCCGCCTCCTGCCTCTTTTTTTTAATAAAGCCCTCTTTCTGAGGGCTTTATTATTTTCAAATGAAAAAGAATATAGCTAATTAACTTGGTGTTGCACTCGTGACTTAGTTGGTTAAGGGCAGTAAGGATATTTCTTCAAATTCCAAATCTAATTCTTCAAGGATAGGCTGGGCGACTTCGGCAATTTCTTCTTCAGAAAGTTCTTCGAGTCCTTCTATTTCAATAAATAATATATCCTGATGTCCGGCAATATAGTAGCGTGCCCTTTTCGACAGAAATGATTGCCGAAGTGCATCAACTAAAATTTCAATATCTTGTTCTTCTATTTGATGTTCTTCATCGGGAATTTCGGCCATGAAAACTGTTTGCGTATTGAATGTAAGATGTTCATCTTATCATAAATTTAGGCATGAGGACTTAGATACGCAATAACAAACAATTTAATTGTAAATTGATGAATGATTCTATTGAACACTTATCACAGATAGCAATTAAAGACAAAAAACTCATCATTGGTCTGATGTCAGGCACCTCTCTTGATGGATTGGATATAGCATTATGTGAAATAAAAGGCTCGGGTGGTGAGACAAAGTTTGATTTACGTAATTTTCAAACCTTATCGTATCCTGAGAAAATTGTCGAAAGCTTGAGAGAAATTGTTTCGATTGATCGGGTATCGCTGCAGAAGGTTTGCCTTTTGAACTCATGGTTAGCCGATTATCATGCCCAATTAATACTTGAGGTGCTTAGAGATTGGAATATTGATCCGCGGTACGTCGACTGCATTGCCAGTCACGGGCAAACCGTTTATCACGCCCCTATTCGTTATCACCAACAAAAGGACAAACCCAATACTACGCTGCAGATTGTTGACGGAGATCACATCGCCCGGAAAACGGGGATTCTTACAATCAGTGATTTTCGTCAAAAACATACGGCCGCAGGTGGTGAAGGCGCACCGATGGTGGCATTGACAGATGAGATGCTCTTTTCTGATGATTCAGAGTCGCGGGTTTTACTGAATATCGGTGGCATTGCCAATTTTACATATTTGCCCGCTGGAAAAAAGAATAAAAGGGTCTTTACGACTGATGTGGGTCCGGGGAATACCCTTATCGATAATGCAGTGCAAGCATTATTTGGCAAACCTTATGACGAAGATGGTGCAATTGCTAAAAGAGGATCGGTTCACCCCCAATTACTAAAAAGCATGCTTGAGGAGCCTTTTTTTTCAAAACCGTTGCCGCGGACTACCGGTCCGGAATTGTTCAATATGCGATGGGTACACGAGCGACAAGAGGAAGCCGGAATTGAGGATATTTCTGACGAAAAATTGATAGCAACTCTCACATGGTTGACAGCACAGTCTATTGTGGATGCAATCAGCGAGGCTTGTGGGGATGATCAACCGAAAATATATCTGAGTGGAGGGGGTATGCATAATAAAACTTTGGTACAATGGATTGAAAAATTGGCGGATCAGCCGACTGCCTCTTTTGCTGAGATAGGGTTTAACCCTGATGCCAAAGAGGCTGCAAGCTTCGCCATCCTGGCAAATGAGACACTTTCGGGAGAGGCATTTGAAATCAACCCGCAACACAATGCCGGACGCCGGGTTAATTTTGGCAAAATTTGTTTGCCTGTGTAACTTTTAGTGAAGGGTAAACCTGCAGTATGAGATAGTTTTTCCTCGCTGCAAGTGTTTTTTTTCATAAACGGTCTTTATCGTTAGAAGCTCATCATCCGGACCGTCTTTATGAATTTTATCAACACGTTTTTTTATAGTGCCCCCAAATTTTTCTACTGATTCGCATGTGTAATCAAAAAAGTCGGAATCATCGGTTTTGAAGTGGATGGGCCCCTTGGGTGATAATATTTTTTCATACATTTTTAGAAATTTAGGTGAAGTTAACCGCTTATTTTGATCACTGCTTTTGGGATAGGGATCGGCAAAGGTGATCCATATCTCATCAACTTCATTTCTGTCAAAGTATTCATTAATGTGATCAATAAATATCCGTAAAAATCGGACATTCTCAAGATTTTCGGCTTCAGCATTTTTGGCACCCTTCCAAAGACGGGCTCCTTTGATATCTATCCCGATAAAATTATTTTTGGGAAAACGGGCAGCTAATTCAAGTGTATAAGTACCCGTGCCACAAGCTAATTCAATAATTACGGGATTCTCGTTTCCAAATATTTGGTCCCATCTTCCTTTGGGCTTTGCAATTTGGTTATCCTGATAATCGGTATACTCGAGGATGTGTTCTAATTCAGCGTTTTCCGCAAAACGTTCTAACTTGTTGATTGTCATAGGTAAAGAAGCAAATAATCTTAAAATATCCGGCTCAGCTTGTGGAGTGAAGCACCCATTCGGAATGAAAAATGATTCAGGGTGCCAATCTTTTTATCTCCCAATCTGTATTATTTATTTTAGAATAGACAATACGATCGTGCAGGCGGTTGGGACGCCCCTGCCAGAATTCGATTCGGGAAGGTTGTAATAGGTATCCTCCCCAGAAATCGGGTAGGGGGATTTCCTGATCTTTAAAGCGTTTTTTTATTTCCTTGAATTTTTTTTCCAGTGTCTCACGCGATTCAATTTCTGAACTTTGAAAAGACGCCCATGCACTGGCTTGGCTCAACCGGGGCCTTTGTTGAAAATATGAAGCCGATTTTTCGGTGCTGAGTTTTCTTGCTTTACCCTCAATGCGAACTTGGCGATCTAATTCTGGCCAGTAGAAACATAGTGAAGCACTGGGGTTTTGTTCTAATTCACGCCCCTTCCGACTGTTATAGTTTGTATAAAACTTAAATCCCGATTCGTCGAAACCTTTCAATAATACAATGCGGGCTGAGGGAACGCCCTGCTTGGTCGCTGTTGCAAGTGTCATCGCATTTGCATCAGTTAAATCTGCTGCCAATGCCTGCCGAAACCAACGTGCAAACTGTTCTACAGGATTTTCAGCAACATCCTTTTTCGTTAGAGAACGACCGGAATAGTCTCGCCGTAGTGTACTTACGTCCTTTTTTTTAGTCATGCAAATCACCCGAAATAGTCCGGTTCATTGCCCGGTTTCCATTTAATATTACATCCCATGCTTGGTTTTTGATCTTCAATAGGTTCCTTGTCTTCCAAAAGTCGGTCGATGGCATTTCGCAAATCCTTACCCGTAACGGGCTTTCCATTGGCCGGACGGCTATCATCATACTGACCGCGATAAACTAATCGATGATTTTTATCTACCAGATAAATGTCCGGCGTGCAGGCAGCCCCATATGCCTTAGCCGTCTGCTGCGTTTCATCAAACAAATATGGAAAGGGATAATCGAACTTTTCGGCATCCTCAACCATTTTCTCCGGCCGATCTTTGGGATAACGCTCTATATCATTAGCGTTAATTGCAATAGTACCAATATCGTTCTGGTAATCCTTGGCAAATTTCGACAAATGTTTTTTTATGTGTTTCACATAGGGACAGTGATTACACATAAAAATAATAAGAATTCCTTTTTTATCATCGAAATCGCCAAGACTTACCGTTTTGCCGGAGACCACATCCGGTAGTTCAAAATCCGGAACCTCCGTTCCCAGTTCCAACATCGTTGAAGGCGTTAGAGACATAATATATTTATATAACTTCTTTTTTAATTTATGAGATAATGACTACAAACTTGTGGAACTATCAGTTCCAACAACAGAAAGTAAGTAGCTAATGATTCAAAATTGGCAAAAATAAATTGATTTCTAAGAAACGGCTAAAGTTAAAAAAATCAAAACAATTCTGCTTGTTTGCCATGCACCGGCTTAAAGGCATCAGTTGACAAAGAGCGTTTTTCCTGGTTAAAACCCAACTTTTTACAGTGCAATGCAAATAGATCGGCTATTTGTCCGGCAAATTTTCCCTCACCCGAAAATCGTTTTCCAAATTTGGATTCATTTAACTTGCCGCCCCGCATATCACGAATTTTATTCAATACTTTATTTTTTCTATCCGGAAAATGTTGTTCCAGCCAATCTTTGAAGAGATCTTTTACCCCATAGGGAAGTCGTAGAATTGTGTATCCTGCACGGGTTGCTCCGGCCTCGCGGGCAGCTTGAAGGATCGACACGCATTCGTGATCTGTTAAACCCGGAATGATGGGCGCGACATTTACGCCAACCGGTATACCAGCGTTTGCTAATTTTTCGATTGCCTGCAGGCGCCGGTTGGGTTGCGAGGTCCGCGGTTCCATTACCCGTGCCAGATCGCGGTCGAGTGTGGTGACCGATACTGTAACATTTGCTGCATTATGGCTGGCCAGTTCCTGTAGAAAATCGATGTCGCGGGTCACCAGATAATTTTTAGTGATGATGCTCACGGGATTACGAAATTCAGCAAGCACGTTTAGGCATCCGCGGGTAATTTCAAGCTTACGCTCTGTTGGCTGATAGCAATCGGTGACACCACTCATCACAATTACTTTGGGCTCCCAGTTGGGATCACTCAGGGTCTTGCGGAGCTTTTGAGGTGCATCATATTTCACCATAATTCGTGATTCGAAATCCAGCCCCGCCGAAAATCCCAGAAATTCATGAGTGGGCCTTGCGTAGCAATAAATGCAACCGTGTTCACAGCCCCGGTAGGGATTAACACTGGCCTCAAACGGAATATCGGGACTTTTATTTGTAGCGATGATATTTTTAGTGTCATCCGGGTAAAGTTTTGTCTCCTGAGTAGGTTTTTCGCCCGTTTCTTCATCCAAATAATACGCCGTATAGTCTTCGGTGAACCGATTCGCCGGATTATCGGATGAACCACGGCCCCGGATGGGATTTCTATCTAAGGACATAGCAGTTTAATTTTTAAGCTACAATTTTCACCACTCTTCTATAAAATATAACCCTGCCGGCGACAGCATATTGTCATCACAACTTAGAACGCCTAAAAATTGGAAATTTTACAAAAAAAATCAGCTTATGCCACATAAACCGTTTTTTTGTTAACAAATTCCTTTATACCATAGTAGGATAATTCACGTCCGTAGCCTGAGTTTTTTATACCACCAAATGGTAATCGCGGATCTGATTTTACAAAATCATTTACAAAACAGCAGCCGGCCTGAAGCTTCTTGGCAGCGATTTCTCGTGCGTGTTCGGCATTTTTAGAATATACTGAAGCTCCCAGCCCGTATGACGTATCGTTCGCTATGTTGATGGCCTCCTCTTCATCCGAAACCTGAATAAACGAAGCCACTGGTCCAAAAAGTTCCTCCTCGTAGGCCGGCATACCGCGCTGAACATTTTCCAAAATGGTGGGCGGGTAGAAAAATCCTTTACGTTCGGGAATTTTGCCGCCCATAAGGCATACCGCACCAGCATCAATACTTTTTGCAACCTGCTCGTGCAGCTCGTCCCGCAGATCTTCACGGGCCATTGGCCCAATATTAATATTTTCATCTCGCAATGGATCGCCCATTCTGCGGATCTTCATTTTCTCCTTCACGGCGCTTAAAAAATCGTCATATACGTCTTGCACTACGATAAATCGTTTGGCGGCGATACAGCTTTGACCGCTGTTATTAAGGCGTGAGTTAACGCATGATTCGGCAGCTTTTTCGAGATCAGCATCTTTAAGAATGATGGAAGGATCGCTGCCGCCCAATTCAAGAACGGTCTTTTTCAGCTCACCACCGGCTTTTTTTGCTACCGCCTTACCGGCACGAACACTTCCCGTCAGGGTTACCGCTTGAATATGATTATTTTCAATGACTTGCTGTGTTTGATCAATATCGGCAATGATAGTACGAAATAAGGTCTCCGGGATACCGGCATCATGCAAAATAGATTCAATTTTAAGAGCACATCCGGTTACGTTCGGGGCATGCTTAAGAACAGCTGCGTTGCCGGCCATAAGTGCGGGCGCACCAAATCGGAAAAGCTGCCAAAAGGGAAAATTCCACGGCATGATTGCCAGTACCGTCCCGACTGGGGGAAATGTTACAAAACTTTCAGAGGCATCGGTTTGAATCGATTCATCCTGCAAAAAATCAGCCGCATGCTCGGCATAATACTTGCAGACCCAGGCGCATTTTTCCGCTTCCGATTGCCCCTGCGGGAGCGGCTTTCCCATTTCCCGGGCCATCAGCTCTGCTACTTCCTCTTTTTGATCTTCAAGAGCTGCGGCAATCCTGTTTAAAATTTTTGCCCGCTCTCTGAATGATTTTTTCGCCCACTGTTGCTGTGCTGCGTCTGCATTCTTGATGATGGAGGAAATTTCCTCATCATCCATAAGTTCATATTCTTTTATTGTTTCGCCAGTGGCCGGATTAATTGTTTTCATTGAGCAGTATTTTTTATTGAAGGTTGATATTGCAAAACTTAATTAAGCTCTCAGAAATTCCGTAGGTTATTGCGAGAATGATATAGGCTCGCAACGTTTAACGAAATGGCAAAATTTTTCAGATGCCATAAAAAGTTTGAATTATTTTGAACGATTTTTTTTAATGCATTGCAAAATAATTTGCAGTGTTTGCCTGAGGAGATCAGGTTCAATGATCAGCGGAGGGGCCAGCCGTACCAGTGTATCAGAATGAAGCGTCCAGCCCAGCAGGATGCCCTCTTGCAGGCATGAATCCACGACACGTTTTGTAAAATTTTTGTCACGAAGTTGCATGCCCAGCATCGCACCCCGACCGCGAATTTCAACGATGGCTTCATCCTGTAGAATCGTTCTGGTTTGTTGCTCAATCATTTTTGCTCGTTCAGCATAATTGCCCTGTAAAAGTACCTGAAGTGTGGCATGGGCAGCGGCACAGCTTACCGGGTGCCCGCCAAAAGTGGTAACATGGTTAAGCGGCGGATCATCTTTAAAAGCTTCAAATATTTCACTGGATGAAACAAAGGCGCCCATCGGCATGCCGCCCGCCATCGCTTTTGCAAGGCACAGAACATCGGGGGTAACCCCGTAATGCTGAAAGGCAAAAAGTGAGCCCGTTCGAAAAAAACCGGTCTGAATTTCATCAAAAATGAGCATCGCACCGACTTCATCACACCGCTCCCGTACTTTTTTGAGCCATGTTCGTCTCGCCGGGATGATTCCGCCTTCACCCTGGATCGGTTCAAGAATAACAGCGGCGGTCTCTTGATCAATGGCATCAAGCTCGGAAGAGTCGTTAAAGTCGAGAAAATGGACATCGGGCAGCAGCGGTTTGTAGGGATTACGATAGACGTCCCGACCGGTAACGCTGAGAGAGCCGTGTGTGTCTCCGTGATAGCCATTACGAAAGCCGATTAGTTTATGGCGATCTGTATGTTTTTTTGTTACCTTCAGGGCACCTTCAACGGCCTCCGTACCGCTGTTGACAAAATATACGCGATCGAGTGAAGAAGGGAGTTGATCGGTCAGCAGCCTGGCATACTGAACCTGGGGCTGTTGAATAAATTCACCATAGACCATTACATGCAGATGCCGCTCCAGTTGATTTTTGATGGCTTTTAATACGGCAGGGTGCCGGTGACCAAGACTGCTGACGGCGATACCCGAGATAAAATCTATGTAACGCTGACCGTCTTCAGTAAAGAAAAAGGGTCCTTTTGCATGATCGATCTCGAGCCCCATCGGGGCATCACTGGTTTGTGCAATATGCTTGTAGAAAATATCTTTATTTTCCAATGTAAAGTGATTTATAAGAATGCTGAATTTTTATTAACATTGATTATATTACAATTCATTAGGCTCTCCTAATGTTTTTTACCCAAAAGTGAGGATTTTGTAGAGTTTTATGGGGTATCAAGTTCATATTGGCATTATTTTGTTGGCGCTGTTAATGTTTGCATGCGGATCATCAAGTAAAAATACAACTCACAAAGATAGTACGGATTCTGCAAGGCAAGCAAATATGAATAAAGATACGATACCTGTACCGCCTATTCCGGCCCCCGAATTGGCGCCAAATACCATACGGGCTGAGGGTAAAATAATTTCGTTGCAACATTCAAAAAAAGGAAACGGAGTGGTATTGAAATTTGAAGTGCAAAAGTCTCTGGGATCGGGTTCATCGGCGCCAGCCGTGATGGCAAATGATACATTGGACGTCCAGGCAGCAAATTTGCCTGATTCGCTTAGTGAAGGGAAGATCTTTGTGGGAGAATTTCAATTTCGACAAGTTTTATCAAGTTCGAAAGATACATCGCCCTCCTGGCTATTAGTTAAAATTAAAAATGATAAACATTAGAAACGATAAAAATAAATAGGAGATGGGAAAAAACGCTACGAAAGTTTTTATCGGATTGCTGTTTATAATGCTTTCTGTCGGGATTGCATTTTGGATGGAGTCCGGTTTCGGGCAGGCAGGTAATGAAAATATAGTTGCATCGGCCAAAAAGGCTGCAAAAAAAATGAAAGGGGAGACAAAAACGGATCAAGACGAGGGTAATAAAGATGGGGGCGAGATGGCCGAAAAAAAAGCCCGCCAGGCATACTTTTTCCGAATGCTGCGGGATCCCGCAACAAATAAAATTCCTGAACATATTCGCGAGCATGAAATAAATCATGCCAAAAAAATGCCGACTCGCCATCAATTACTGAAGGTTCGTGCCAGCGCGGCAAATACTACTACTTCTTCATCGACGCAGGCGTCGCCGGGATTTAACTGGCAGTTGGCCGGCCCGCCGGCCGTAGGAGGACGGACCCGTGCGCTGGGCATTGATCAGCGAAACTCTAACATCATAATAGCCGGTGGCGTGTCGGGCGGTATTTGGAAATCAACTGATGGTGGCTCTTCATGGCACCTGGAAACGCCCGGGGCTAATAACTTTAGCGTGACATCGCTGGACCAGGATCCCACTCATCCCAATACCTGGTATTATGCTTCAGGGGAGTACCTGGGCAACTCGGCTTCTTCAAGCTTCAATCACAAGTCCATTGCCCCCTATTATGGAACGGGAATTTTCAAATCGACGGATAATGGCAATACGTGGAAACGTATTCCTTCAACCAAGGATACCGATACGCAATTTGACTCGCAGTTTGATTTTATCAGTCGTATTCGGGTGAGTCCAACTACGGGGACGGTATTTGTCGCAAGTAATGGATTTGGAATTTTCAGGTCGCCGGGTGGGAAAAAATTTAATGACTTAACGCTGGGTGGCCGGGGACAACATGCATTTGCCGATGTGGCTGTTGCTTCGGACGGGACCGTGGCAGCCGTGCTTTCCAGCGTGACAGCAGGGACCTCGGGCGGTCAATCAGGTATTTTCGTCTCCCATGATGACGGTCAGAGCTGGAGCAATATTACTCCCTCTTCCTTTCCATCAAATTACAGGCGCAGTGTAATTGCTTTTGCTCCGTCCAATCCCAATATTTTATATGATTTTACGCTCAAGGCCGGCTCGGATACCACCTCAAATCAGGGAGTCAGTTTTTACAAGCTTGATCTTTCCGGCAACCCGAAAAATGCCAAAGATCGAGCTGGAAACCTGCCCGATTTTGGTGGCTATGTAGGGGGCATCAGCCCGCAGGGAGGGTATAATATGACACTAAAAGTGAAGCCGGATAATCCCAATTTTGTACTTGTTGGCGGGGTTGATCTTTTCCGTTCCACGGATGGATTTTCTACAGGTCCTTCGGGTAACACCAGTACCCAAAAAGATAAATATTGGATTGGCGGATATGCCAAGAGTGCAACTGATAATAATGCAAAAAATTATCCTAATCAGCATGCTGACCAGCATATACAGGTGTTTGACCCGAATCATCCGGACAGTGTATGGGCCGGACATGATGGCGGGCTTTCGGAAACGAATAATATTAAAGCAAGTTCCGTTAAATGGAATGATAAAAACAAGGGCTACATCGTGACACAATTTTATGATGCATCTCTTGCTCCGACTGCAGGCAGCAACCGCTTAATGGGAGGGACACAAGATAATGGAACTCCATTTTTTACGCTTTCTTCAAATCAAAAGCTGGGCAACTCTGCAGCGGATATTTCTTCCGGCGACGGCGGATATTCATTTTTTACAAAAGATTATATCTATGTCTCTATAGCGAGAGGCGGAAATAATAATCCGATTATACGGTATAACAGTGACTTCTCGGGTACGTACAACTTTGTGCAGCCGGCACAAGCCAAGGCGCCCTTATTTATTGATCCTTATGCTATCGACCCTAATAATGAGGGGACCATGTATTATGCAGCCGGCAGCAAATTATATCGTAATACGGAAGTGGATAAAATTAACAACCAGAATTATAATGGAGCAACACAGGGCTGGCAGGCAATGGATGCAACTTCGCTCCCCAATTATCTTATTTCAGCTGTTTCCGTTTCGACGGTTCCCAGTAATATACTCTACTATGCCGGTTCCTCTACAAGTCAGCAACCTGTAATAATGCGACTGAATAATGCCCGCACCTCTAATAGTACGCCCAAAAATATATCCATTCCAAACGCTCCCAGCGGGGCTTATATCCATGATATTGCTGTGAATCCGGCGAATGCGAACGATGTATTAGCCGTAATGACGAATTATAATATTGTTGGTCTGTATCACTCCAAGAACGGGGGGAAAACATGGCAGGCTGTGGAAGGAAATCTGACCGGTAATAATCAACCCGGAAGTTCTGATGCAGGGCCATCCATACGCTCCGCCACGATCATACCGGCAAAATCCGGCACCATTTATATGGTGGGTACAAGTACCGGCGTATATTCAACACGTAATCTGGATGGTAATAATACTACCTGGGTTCGTGAATCACCATATGAAAATAATAATACTCCGGATATAGGATATTCTGTTGTTGAAGATATAACTTCCCGATTTTCTGATGGAGACGTTGCTGTCGGCACACACGGGCGCGGTATGTTTATTGGTCATTTTCAGGGAAATACGGTCTCTGCCAATATACCCCGAATCGAGCTGAATCCTCAAAAGGGCTTGGCGGGTAACCCAATGAAAAAGCAGAAGGGAACAGAAATAAAAATTACGGCTCATAATTTTCAGTTTACCGCCGCTGATTCTGTCTTATTTAATAATATTAAGGCGAAAATAGCAACAACCTCTTTTCCCGCCAGTACGATAATGGCTTATGTACCAAGGGTGCCCGTACCGGCGGGCGCTAACTTAGATCAGCAGGGCAATTATCCGGTTACGGTGAAAGTCAAAAGAAATGGTATTACTCCTACGGCAACATTTGCCATTGAGCCTCCTTCCAGTAATGGATTGAGCCAAAACTATCCGAACCCGTTCCGTAATCGTACAAATATCCCCTTTGATCTTGCAAGCGAAAGCCACGTTACGCTTATATTATATGATATTACAGGCCGCCGGATTGATGTGCCGGTTAAAGAAAAACTTTATCAGCAGGGCACGCATAATATTTCCCTCAATTTCAGCGGGCATGCCAGTGGCGTTTATATTTATCAGATAAGGGTGCAACCGACAACTCCGGGAAGTAAAGCCTTTACCTATTCAAAGAAATTTACATTCATTAGATAAAAACCTGTCAGCGTCCCGAATGGTACCTGCCAGCGTTTTTAAATCGGAGTAAATCAACGATGGCAGATCGGCGGACCGATGCTGCCGGGTTGATATTAGGTCCACTCATCGAGTAATTTTTCAAAGTCATCCTGGATCGTTTGTGATTTATCCTTTGCATACCATTTATGGAGTTTTTCAGCCCATTCTTCGTGACTTATATTCGGGTCATCTTTCCATTCCAGCGCTTTCTCTTGAAAATCGCTGGGACGCGGGCCCCAAGTCCCGATTTCATCGAGAGTATCGGCATGCAGGCAAACCAATTTGGGAATTGAACGTCCCCCCTTCGTCAAATATTCATCCATGATATCAGTGTTTTCTGTACGCAAAATTAGTTTTAGCTCAATTTTAGGTGCCAGCTCAGCCATTTTATTAATTACCGGTACATTTTGAGCTGCATCACCGCACCATCCTTCCGTAAGTACCAGCCAGATCCAGGATTCAGGAATTTTTTTTAATTTTTCTTTTAACGAATCATTAATTTCAACGGTTTTATCCAAACGGTTCATGCGCTGCCGGTTTAAACGCGTATATTCGGTAAGTGCTTCGGACTGCTTTGATCCGGTTGTTTGATCTTCTTTCAGGCAGTCATCGATTAGCTGTCGATAAGCATCATAATCCATTGCATCGGCTATAACAGCCGGGGTAATCACATTTTGTTGAGATTTTTGCATAATTAGTTAGTTTGTTGAGCCGCTGATTTCAATTAATTACTCCATATGAATTAACTAAAATCAATAATTTATGGTTTCATTTTAATTCGCATGGTTGAAAATTAATAAGCAAAGGATGAAGCTTATAAATGCCACTGAAGTTACATATTTGATTCGCATAATATTGGTGTAGTTGATGAGTTCAGTCCTGAGTTTTCCAAGTTGCCGGTTGACCCAGAGGCCGGTTGCCATTCCGAATATTAAAAACAATCCTCCCATCCATACTTGTTTTGAGGCAATAGAAAGGCCTGTGAGCAGTAATCCAACCGTGAAAATAATTCGGAAAAAACGGATCACTCCTTTAGTGCCAAATTCTATTGCGAAGGTCTGATAGCCACGACTTTGGTCTTCATCAATCTGAAATATTTGTGAAGCCGGGTACAGGCTCAAAATGATGAAAGCAACGCCTGCGGCTGCAATCCAAACCATCGGCAGTAAGTTGTGGCTTCCTGCTGCCAGGTATCCGAGCAGCAGCGAATTGGTGCCGGTACTGATGCCTATAGCAATCAGGCTGCGCAAGGGATGGGCTTTCCATCGAAAATGTGGGGAGGAATACAGCCAGAAAAACAAGACGCTCATACCATAAATTAAGGTAAACGTCCACCCTGCCTGCATGGCGATCAATAATCCGATGCATTGCAGAACCAAAGAAGCAATCCACATCCACTGGTGCATGGGCGGCGGGTGTTCCAATCCGCCAACAGGTCCTTTGTCTTTATCCCAGTATGAATTATAGGCTGTTGCTCCCCCAAAGAGGAGCAGATGAATATTTATAAATTGAACCACAAAAGAAGTCCAGTTTATGTGACGACTGAAATAACCACCCAATAAAAATCCGCCCGACAAGATAAAAACTTGATAATGCCATCGGAGATGGATGATAAAATGACCGATCTGCCGGAACAGCGACTGATTTTTAGCGGATGCGTTATCCATTGATCTTCGTGTAGTATCTGTAAATGCTTTTATAAATGTAACAAAAGATTAGTATTTTTGTACTCCATGATTGAATCTCATGTGCAAATACCGAACATCGTTAATCAGCAGTTACCGCGTGAAATGTGGCAAGATCGGCAAAAAGCGCACCGGCAGGCGATTGCTGAAATTGTTGATCCATATCTGGAAAAAAAGCAGCATCAGCATAAAGACCCGGTGCTTGATTTCCTGTTTGAATACTATGCTTTCCGACCGTCACACCTGAAAAAATGGTCGCCCGGACCCGGTATCTTGTTGGAAGGAGCCAACAGACTGAACGCTCCGGACGTTAGTGAATTTACCCTTGCCGATCAGGGCGCCTTTCTTGATGTCAAACACTTTCCTGAAAATCGAAAATCCTCTGCAGAATGGATTTTATCTGTGCTGGAAAATTCACTGCAAAAAAAGCCTTCATTTGGCTGCTTCGGCATGCATGAGTGGGCCATGGTTTACAAAGCTGATTCGGTGCGGCACAGCCAGTTTCCCCTGCGGCTATCACCTAAGGAACTGGCTGAATTTGTGGAATCACGACCGCTGGTATGCACGCATTTTGATGCATTCCGTTTTTTTACGGAGCCGGCCAGGCCCATGAATAAATTTGATTTATCGCGCGAAAAATTTAATGAAACTGAGCAAGCCGGTTGCCTGCATACCAATATGGATTTGTACAAATGGGCATTCAAAATGTTTCCATGGATTGGCAGTGACGTTATCCGCCGGGCTTTTTTGCTGGCTGTGGACACCCGCCTTATTGATATGAAAGCCAGTCCATACGATTTGAGAAAGCGGGGCCTGGAGCCGATCAAAATTGAAACTGAAGCCGGGCGGATGAAATACGTTGAAAAACAAAAAGAAATTTATCGTCGGTCCGTGCCGGTACGTAAGCAGCTCATCAGCGAGTACCGAAATTTGATTCGTCATTTTTAGAATTATTGCTGAGGCTATTCTATATTGCAAACCTCTGAACTATCTCTTCCAAACTTCGCGGTAAATAAATTAATATCTCATGAAAAAACAGAAACCCCACTGGCAAATATGGGTGGATACCGGCGGCACCTTCACCGATGCCCTGGGGGTTGATCCCGATGGCAATTTGCATCGCGCCAAGGTATTAAGCAGCAGTGGATTGCGGGGTACTATCACTAAAGTACAATCGGGTCGTTCTCTGGTAATCAAAAAGGACTGGGTAGCTCCGGATAGATTTGTGAATGATTTTACTTTTGAGCTACTGGATGAGGATCAGGAGGCTGTGCATGTCAGTAATTTTGAAGCAGCGGGTTCAATTATCACTTTGGATAAGTCCGTTGCGGATGATTCGTGGGTTGGCCGTTCTTTTGAGGTAAGTTCACCCGAAGTGGCCCCCATTTTGGCGGCCCGGCTTCTCATGCAAACAGAAGCCGGAAAAACGCTTCCACCGGCAGATATGCGTCTGGCAACCACCCGGGGGACCAATGCGTTGTTG
Source organism: Balneolaceae bacterium (assembly GCA_035638715.1). GTDB lineage: Bacteria > Bacteroidota > Rhodothermia > Balneolales > Balneolaceae > SMO-BIN1. The sequence goes on along the minus strand of DASQZL010000167.1, from coordinate 8,208 downwards.
GAGCGGAAGGGGGCCTCCGTCGCACTTTTTATCACCAGGGGTTTTGGAGATCTGCTAAAAATTGGTACGCAGCAGCGGCCCGATTTATTTGCCCTAAACATTGAAAAATCTGAACCATTGCACCAGCGAGTGGTGGAGATTGATGAGCGAGTGAATGCTGACGGCGAAATTTTGAAGGCAGTTAAGCCTAAAAATTTGGAGATACAAGCCCGGGAATTGGTTGATGAAGGCGTTTCTTCTGCGGCTGTAATTCTTATGAATAGCTATAAAAATCCTGATCATGAGCAAAAAATGAAAAACTTGCTCAGAGATGTCGGCTTTGAGCATATTTCCATCTCATCCGACCTGAGCCGGTTCGTGAAATTGCTGCCGCGGGCTGAAACAACCTTGGTGAATGCCTATCTGGCTGCCATAATCGATGATTATCTTGCCGATGTAAAAAAATATATTTCAGAAGGGCGTCTTTTGGTCATGACCAGCGCCGGCGGACTTATAAGCAGTTCTACATTTACTCCGAAAGATGGTCTGCTAAGTGGGCCAGCAGCCGGTGTGGTCGGGGCGGCTGCGGTGGGAAAAAAGGCGGGCCTGTCAAAGGTCATTTCTTTTGATATGGGAGGTACCAGCACGGATGTTTCGCGGTACGATGGAGATTTCGAGTATGATTTCGAACACAAAGTTGGCGATGCGCATTTGATGTCACCAGCTGTGGCCATAGAAACAGTGGCTGCAGGCGGCGGATCAATCTGCTCACTGGATGATAATAAATTGCAGGTAGGCCCCGAAAGTGCGGGCGCTGATCCGGGACCGGCCTGTTATGGAGCCGGAGGACCATTTACGCTGACCGATGTGAACGTCCTTGCGGGTCGGCTGGATGAATCAAATTTTCACATTCCGATTGATAAACAAGCAGCGCAGCAAAAACTTAAATCTATAACCGAATCCGTTCGAGAATATGAAGATCGGACCATTGAACGGGAATCAATTTTGGAAGGGTTTTTGGAAATCGCCAACCAGCGTATGGCTGAAGCAATCGAAAAAATATCGCTGCGTAAAGGGTATGATCCTCGTAAATACGGTCTTGTGGCATTTGGAGGGGCTGGCGGCCAGCATTGTTGCAGCATCGCCCGTCGTCTCGATATTGACGAAGTGATCATTCCGGAAAATGCGGGTTTGCTCAGTGCCTATGGTCTGGGCCACGCGGTGATGGAACATTTTGAAGAAGAGCAAATACTGCAACCCCTTGATGAAATTAGTTCAAAAATTCCTAACCGGTTGGAAAAACTTGAGCAACGAGGCCGGCGGATTCTGACAAAAGAGACTCCTTCAAAAGAAATTGTTGTGCGGCGTAAGCTGCTTTTTATGCGACTGAAGGGGCAGGAGTCAACCCTCGAAATTCCGTGGAAGAATGGTCAAAATTTATCCCGGGCATTCCAAAAAAAATACGGGCAACAATATGGACATTGGTTGAAAAATGCCGCGATTGAGGTTGAATCGATACGAGTGGTAGTTTCCACAAAGCCGCCAATGGCCTCACAAAATGATAGCAAAAGTGATAGCCGTAAGGATTGGCCGGCTTTACGGGAGAAGAAAATTTTATTTGATGGCGAAGAAATAACTACGCCCGTTTATGATCGAAAACAGGCATCGCCCGGAGCACAAATTGAGGGTCCCGCGCTGATTCTTGACCCATATAGTACCATTGTGGTTGAACCGGATTGGGAAGCCAAAGTCAGTAATCACAGAGCTATCCGCATGCATCGAATAGTTCAAGACGGTGAGCAATCAAATAAAAATTTACCGGAAGCAGTTAAGTTGGAGCTTTTTACCCACCGGTTTACTTCCATTGCGGAAAAAATGGGAGAAATGTTACAGCGTACGGCCCGTTCCGTTAACGTGAAGGAACGGTATGATTTCTCATGCGCGTTGCTTGATCCGGGGGGGCGGCTTATCGTAAATGCACCGCATATTCCGGTGCATCTGGGAGCGCTGGGCGTTTGCGTGCGTAGTTTGAAGAACCAACTGGAAATGCATCCGGGTGATGTTATTGTTACCAATCATCCGGCCTACGGGGGATCGCATCTGCCGGATGTGACGGTAGTGACCCCGGTGTTTAACCCGGATGAGCATCTCGCTGGTTTCGTCGCAAATCGTGCTCATCATGCCGAAATAGGAGGGAAACGTCCTAGATCCATGCCGCCCGATGCTACAAAACTGACACAGGAAGGCGTCGTAATTTCGCCTATGTATTTGATGCGAAAAGGCGAATCAAAATTAGATAAAATCAGGCAGCATTTATTACAGCGGCCCTACCCGACGCGAAGTATTGATGAAAATATGGCGGATCTGCAGGCGCAGGTTGCGGCTAACCGGCAGGGAGAAAGAACGCTGCGAAAGCTTGCCAAAAATCATGGTCTTGATACTGTTCATTATTATATGGAGGAGCTGGTAAATCGTGCAGAACGGTTGATGCGGACGACCATCCGGGAGATTCCGAATGGTAGCTACACCAGTAAAGAATTACTGGATGATGGTACCCCGCTTTGTGCCTCCTGGAAAATAAATGATACTTCGATAGACCTCAGTTTTGAAGGCAGCGGGGGTGTTCATCCGAAAAATTTAAACGCAACACCCGCTATCGTCAACAGCGTGGTGATGTACGTGCTGCGGCTGCTGGTCGATCAACCGGTTCCGCTAAATGAGGGATTGATGCAGGCAGTGACGCTGACCTTTACGGAAGGACTCCTAAACCCGAAGTTTTCGGATGATCCGGAGCGCTGCCCGGCCGTGGTGGGCGGTAATGTGGAAATTAGTCAGCGGCTGACCGACACGCTGCTGAAGCCATTCAAACGAATTGCCTGCGGGCAGGGGACAATGAATAATATTTTGTTCGGAAACGAACAATTCGGCTATTATGAGACGGTGGGCGGCGGCAGTGGTGCAGGGCCTGATTTTGACGGAACGGATGCAGTTCATCAACACATGACCAACACGCGGGCCACCGATCCGGAAATTTTGGAAAAGCGCTACCCTGTGCGTCTTGATCGTTATTCCATTCGTATGGATTCGGGAGGGGAGGGTAAGCGCCGGGGCGGGAATGGCATCATCCGGGAAATGACATTTCTGGAGCCGGTACAGTTGTCTGTGTTAACGCAGCATCGTGTCGTTGCTCCGTACGGGCAGGCAGGCGGAAAGTCCGGGCAAAAAGGCAGGCAGTGGATCATTCGAAAATCCGGTGAGAAAGAAAAATTAGAGCCATCCGACGGACGGGATTTACAATCAGGTGACCGCTTTATTTTGCATACGCCGGGCGGTGGTGGATATGGCGAGGCGGACGATTAATCCAAAATTTCAGAAATAAAATTTTGATTTCTAATTCGATTATTGCATCCTCCAGCTACCAGGATCTAAGCTTACCAACCGCCGGTTGCGCCTCCGCCGCCGGAGCCAAAACCGCCCCCGCCGCTAAAGCCGCCGAAGCCTCCGCCTCCACCGGCGCCGCCTCCGAAGCCACCCCCGCCAAAACCACCGCCGAGGAAAATAAATCCACCGGGTCCAAGCGTACGTCGTCTGCGGCGCGGACCTCCACCATTTTTGCCGCCGCCTCTGCGGGAAGAAGCATAAATAACGAAAGCTATGAACAGCAGAAATACGATAAACGAAGCGGTGTTGCTACCGCCGTAATCTCTCTTTTTGGTAAGATTGCCCGTATATTCACCCCGGGCCAGCTTGATAATAACCGAGGTTGCCTGGTTGAGTCCGGCATAATAATGACCTTTTTTGAAGGCAGGATCTAATATATTGCGGATAATTCGACCGGATTTTAAATCTGTTATTCTACCTTCCAGGCCATAGCCAACTTCGATACGAATTTTACGCTCCTTCTTGGAAATTAATATCAATACGCCATTATCTTTATGTCCCTGCCACATCTTCCATTTGCTAAAAAGTTTTGTGCCCACTTCCTGTATATTTTGTCCCTGGAGGCTATTTATCGTAGCAATAGCAATAACCGTTGTCGTCGTATCACGATAGTTACGCAGTTTCGTATCCAGTCGCTGCTGCTGGCTTCTGGATAAGAGATGGGCAAAATCATTCACATAACCAACCGGCTTGTTTGGCAAGCCGGAGGGCAAATTCTGTGCGTGTGAAGCTAATGGAATTACAAATATTGCGCATAAAAATGACAGGGAAATTAAAAAAAAGAATGAATTGAACATGCGCTGTCCAAAATTCACTTCTTGTTTTTGACTTCTGACTTCCCGCTTCTTACTTCTCACATCTGCCATCTCAATTCTCATATTAATCATTTCACTACTCATAACTGATTTCATTGGATAATTCATTAACATCACCCTGCTGATGGGGATAAAGCTCTTCCATTTTAACAGCTACTTTGTCAATACCCTGCACAAGTCCTTCTGCAAAATTGCCTTCTTTAAAATGGTTGAGGATAATCGTCAGCACATCATTCCAGAAATTTTCTTCTACCTGCTCGTGAATACCCTGGCCACCAAAAACAGCTGCCTTACGGTCTTCGGAAGCGATGTAAATAAGAACGCCATTTTTCTGTTCCGTGTGATTCATTCCGAGATTCTGAAAAACAGAACTGGCACGCTTCAACGGGTCGCCCTTGCAGTGATCTTCAATATGTACCCGCACTTCACCGGACGTTTTATTTTCAGCCCGGGCGATAGCATCAACAACGTGTTGTTCTTCTTTTTCTGTGAGCAAATTATCTGAAGGCATAACAATAAAAAATCAAATTTTAATAAATATAACAGGTTTAAATCAGTTCCTACTATGATCAAAACTGGACTTTGGGCGCATTTTGGGCTCCTTTTTCTGCTTTAAAGTAGGCTTTTTTATGGAAACCAAAAATTCCCGCAAAAATATTCGTCGGGAAATGGCGAATATCCGTGTTGTACTGCTGAGCCGCCTGGTTGAACCGCCGGCGCGCTACAGAAATACGATTCTCACTGCCTTCCAACTGATTTTGAAGGTCCTGAAAGTTTTGCGTCGCCGTCAGTTTCGGGTATCGTTCAACCGTTACCATTAAATGCGAAAGGGCGCCTGAAAGCTGTTGCTGAGCCTGCTGGAATTGCTGCAATTTCTGTGGGTTGTTCAGGTCTTTAGCATTTATTTGTATCGATGAAGCTTTACTTCGGGCTTGAATGACCTGTGTAAGAGTCGATTTCTCAAAATTGGCCGCTCCTTTTACCGTCTGCACTAAATTTGGTATCAGGTCAGAACGCCGTTGATATTGATTTTCGACCTGCGACCATGCCTGATTTACTTTTTCCTGTTTGTTTACAAGTCCATTATAGGAACTCACACCCCAGATAGCCAGGATTGCAATAATGACAATCCCAATAATTGTTTTGATATTCATAGCAAAGTTTAGTTAAACTTTCATTTCAAGATTAATAAATATACGAAATGATGAGAAGAATGATACAATGATATTATTTCAAAAATTTTTTATCGGAATATTGTTTCCAAACGTTAAAAATACAATAGAGGAAGGATTAGAATGATTACAGATCATATTTTTAAGCAGTTCACCGTACTTGAAAACATCCATTTTTTAGTAAGCGGGCTATTCACTATCTTTGGCTTTTAAATTCGACCCTTTGCAAGTGGACCCTAAATTCATTTATTTCGACCTGGACGATACATTATTGAATCACAAAAAAGCCGAACGAGCAGCTTTATTAGATTTGCATGACTATTTCTCACTCTTTGATTCGGTTGACGCCGATCGGTTGGTCGAGACGTACCATAAAATCAACGGTGAGCAGTGGGTTTTATATAGTGAAGGCGAAATAAATAGTGATCAGCTGCAGCAAAATCGGTTTGAATTAACCCTGCGCGCTCTTGGTTTGAATGATGAACATTTTGATAAGATCGGATCAAAGTATTTACAATTTTACCAGAACCATTGGCAGTGGATCGATGGCGCGCGCGAAGCCTTTCAGCGTGTCAGGACCCGGTATAACGTCGGAATTCTGACCAACGGCTTTACAGAGGTGCAAAAGAAAAAATTCAAACGCTTTAATTTATACGATCAGGCGAAATATTTGGTTATTTCAGAGGAGGTCGGCGTGTTAAAACCGAATCCCGCGATTTTTGAACATGCAACCAGGCTGGCAGGCTATAAAGCCGGAGAAATTTTATATGTGGGTGATTCCTATCGATCCGACGTGACTGGTGGTCATAGTTACGGATGGAACGTGGCCTGGTATACAAATGGCAGTGATCCCAATCAAACCGATGGGGCAGACTTCATATTTAAGAGTTATAATAAACTTTGTGACTGGTTAAACGTATAAGGTTAAAGGTTGAATGTTTTTCTCAGAGCAGATAAAATATTCAACGTTTAACTTTTAAACCCTCAATCTAATGAGAATTTATGCCTCAGGACACAATAACTGAACCTGAAGTAACGCTTGAGCTTGCTATTGAGCACGGCTTGAATGAAGAAGAATTCGAAAAAATTCAGCAGTATTTAGGTCGATTGCCCACCTTTACCGAACTGGGTGTCTACTCGGTGATGTGGAGTGAACATTGCTCATATAAAAATTCCATCCTTGAAATAAAAAAATTACCAAATGAAGGTCCACAGTTGTTGGTGGGGGCCGGTGAGGAAAATGCCGGTCTGGTAGATATCGGCGATGGCTTAGGCTGTGTTTTTAAGGTTGAAAGTCACAATCACCCTTCCGCTATCGTACCGTATGAGGGAGCAGCCACCGGTGTGGGAGGCATACATCGGGATATTTTTACGATGGGGGCCCGGCCGGTCGCCAGCTTGAATTCGCTGCGTTTTGGCAAGCTTGGCAGCCCGCGTGTTCGTTTTTTGCTTGATGGAGTGGTACGGGGTATTGCTGATTATGGCAATTCGTTTGGCGTACCGGTAGTGGGCGGCGAAATTTATTTTGATGAGAAATATGAAGGCAATCCACTGGTTAATGCCATGAGCGTCGGTATCGTTAAAGAGGGACAAACGGTTTCGGCTATTGCTGAAGGTACGGGAAATCCTGTTCTGATCGTCGGTTCAAGCACCGGCCGGGATGGTATTCACGGCGCGACTTTTGCCTCCGAAGAAATTAGTGAAGAAAGCGAAGAAAAACGTCCCAGCGTACAAGTAGGCGATCCATTTACTGAAAAGTTGTTACTGGAAGCTTCGCTTGAAGCTATCAAAAACGGTGGCATCGTTGGCATGCAGGATATGGGCGCCGCCGGAATTTCGTGTTCTTCCTCCGAAATGACCGCCAAGGGCGGTTGCGGCATGCGGCTTGATCTGGATAAAGTTCCCACCCGCGAAGATGGCATGACGGCATATGAAATGCTGCTTTCCGAAAGCCAGGAACGCATGCTTATTGTTGCCGAAAAGGGTCGCGAGCAGGAATTAATAGATATTTACGAAAAATGGGATTTGAATGCTGTGGTGATTGGTGAGGTTACGGATGGAGAAAATGTGACCTATTTCCGTGATGGTGAAGTGAAGGCGGATATCCCGGCTGACAGTCTGGTGCTGGGCGGCGGCGCGCCGGTGTATGAGCGCGAGGCCAAACGGCCAACTTATCTGGATGAAGTGCAGGAATTTGATTTTAGCACGCTTGAGGATCCGGATGATCATAACTTTATCCTGCAAAAACTTATAGGATCATCCAATGTTGCTTCAAAACGATGGGTGCATGAGCAATACGACACGATGGTTCGTACAAATACGGTGAATGCGCCGGGCGCATCCGACTCGGGAGTCGTGCGAATTAAAGGGACAAAAAAAGGACTCGCGGTAAAGACCGATTGCAACGGCCGTTATGTTTATTTGAATCCACGACGCGGCGGACGAATTGCTGTTGCGGAGGCAGCGCGCAATGTTGTGTGTAGTGGCGCCAAACCGATGGCCATTACCAATTGCCTGAATTTTGGAAACCCGTATAATCCCGAAATTTATTGGACATTCAAGCAAGCCCTGGCCGGTATCAGCGAGGCATGCGAAACTTTTAACACGCCGGTAACGGGGGGGAATGTGAGCTTTTATAACGAAAATCCGGAAAATGAGGTGTTTCCCACGCCGGTCATTGGTATGCTGGGATTGATTGAGGATGTTGAAAATCATCTTATGACGCCGGCCTTTAAATCTACGGGTGATGTGATTTTTTATGTCGGTTCCGAACGAAAGGGATTGGGTGGAAGTGAATACTT
>DASQZL010000166.1:0-12267 GCA_035638715.1 Balneolaceae bacterium | reverse complement strand
ACGCTATAAATACCAGCAAAGGCCGTCAGCCGGTTCGAAAGCAACCGGATGTAAAAAGGAGTTTCTTTTCGTTCTGAAAATTTCCATTTGTAAAACCCGTTGGCCGGAACCAGACAGCGACGCTCATTCACACATTCCTCTAACCATTCATCGTCCAATATATCTTCCGCCGGTTCTGCATAATGTTCATTCCCCGCACGCTCTTCTTCGGCATCCGGTGGTATCAATCCCCATCGGGCCTGTCGAAACTGGCGTTCTCCACCTTCTTTAATTACAATAGGGTGCAATGAAGCAGGAGTGATATTATAATCCGGCGCAAAATAGTCGTCGCGTACTGACGACACACCAAAGAAATTTTCAATTTCATCCTTGGAAGCGTGAAGTACAAATCGATCACTCATAGAAAGTATTTTTAGGTTAATTTAAACATATCCATATACAAATATATAGATAAGACATGCAGGTTATTTAATCAATGGTTCTTTTATTATTTTTGAGAAATCTTTTTATAAAACTTTGTCATACTATGTTTGAAAATGGGCTTGCAAAAATTGGTGTAATCTGCCTGGAGATTGATCGTATGATCATCCGATCGCAGCTGAACGATCTGTACGAATCAAATAATTTTCGTGTATGAATATTTTTATCAACCACGATGAACAGCGTTTACGGGCCGGCTGGAGATTGCTGGCACAACTTTTCGTTATGTACTTCATAGGCTTTGGGCTCATTCTCATTCTTCATCTTACAATGCATTCTGTTTCATCCAGGCTTTCCATTATCATGATGGCCATCGGTGCGGTGCTAAGTACGCTTATGGCTGCCCGCGGACTTGACAGGCGTCCGTGGAAAGATTACGGCATCACCTTCAGCAAAAAAAGTTATTATCACTGTTTGCTTGGTTTTTTGTTGAGCGGCATTGCGATGGGCATCATCTATGTAATTGAATATATCGCCGGCTGGCTTACTTTCGCCAATTTTGGATGGACCGGATATGCTCATCCGCTCCAATATATCGCTGCTCTGATCACTTATTTTTTATTTATGGTGGTGGTAGGTTTTTATGAGGAACTTGTATTTCGCGGATATCAAATTGTCAATTTGAGTGAAGGGTTGAACCTTCAGCGAATAAGTCGGCGGCAAGCTGCCATCATTGCAGTAGCATTGAGTTCTCTTATTTTTGGCATGCTGCATGCCTTCAATCCTGATGCCAGCATTATTTCAACGATATACGTGACGCTGGCCGGGGCTATGCTGGCCTTTCCTTTTATCATTACCGGCCGACTTTCGCTGTCCATCGGCCTGCATATCGGGTGGAATTTTTTTGAAGGTGGTATATTTGGATTCACGGTGAGCGGCATGCCCACGCGAACATCGCTGCTTCATATACACCAACAGGGGCCGACTTTTATAACCGGTGGAGCTTTCGGACCGGAGGCCGGACTAATGGGACTACTGGGAATTGCTCTCATTGTATCCGTCCTCTGGTGGCGCTTCAGAAAATATAAGCAACCATTAGCTATTAGTGACCGTATCGGAATTTACTCATCATCACCTCGCTACCCCCACATTTAAAACCACCTGAGTAACAGACGTAATTTTTGTATATTGTAATGGTACATGCAGTATGGACATTACTTGCTATTGAAGTAATGCATGAAACTGGAATGCTAATAAGATGAAGAAGGTGAAACCATTGAATTTTGAAGAACTGGATTTGAATGGAAACACGCTCGAAGAGATTTCGAAAGCAGGTTTAAAAGAAGCAACTCCTATTCAGCAGTCGATCCTTTCAGCTATTAAAACCTCGGAAAGTCTAATTATAAAGGCTGAAAATAATGATACTGACAAACAAGCTGCGATAGCCATCGCGGCCCTTGATGTTCTCTTCCGCCGCGAAGACAATGAAGGTACCGCCGTGTTGATTATTTCATCATCACCGGGTAGTGCATCAGCGATTCATGATCAGCTTATAAAACTTGGAGTGTCTGAGGATCATTGCCTTTATATTGATAAACAAACAGATGCCGATCAGCAAACCGAGATCATTGCCAATGAGCAAGAGGTTATCATTGCCACTCCCAGCCAGCTCTATAACCTATTGCGAAGTCAACGACATATTTTTCATCATGTAAAACTGCTTGTATTGGATAGCCTTGATGAAATTATTGACCAGGGAGAAGGTAAACAGTTGAACAAGATTCAACGACGCCTGATAAGCGAATATAAGACGCTGGTCTGCACAAATGAATTTAATAAAAAAGTAAAAGAAATAAGTTCACTGGTTACGCGAAATCCGTCAATCGTCGGGTTTGGCGATTCTATCAATGGTGAAGAAAAAGTTCCTCCGGCTGTCACCAAAAAGCTTCAGCAATACTATATTAAGATTCCCCCGCGGATGAAAATTTCTACATTGCTGGCACATATCGAGCAATCATCTCCCAAACGATGCGTCATCTTTACCGCATCAAAACGCGGCACTGACCGGCTGTACCAGGCACTTAAAAAGCAACACCTGCAGGCTACGAGCTTGCATGGAAAACTTTCTGAAGAGAAAAGAGCCCAGCGTTTTTCAAATTTCGCAAATGGAAATATTCCCTTTCTGCTTGTGGCAGATATTTCGGCGGCAGAACTTGATTTAAAAGATATCGACATGGTTATCAACTACGATGTACCGGGTGATGCTGATGAATACAGGTTCCGTGCAGCGTTGTTAAGTTCAGGCAGTGCAAGTCATATCGTCTCCCTTGTATCCAAGCAAGACCGAAGCGATATTAACGAAATTCAAAAAAAGCTGGATCAACAGCCGGAAGAACGACCGCTACCTGAGCAAGTCCAGAAAAAACTTAAAAAGCGACGCCAGAATAAATCGAACAATGGACAGCAGAAAAAACGTAAAAAGCAAAAAAAAGAGATGGAGCTGCCTCAACCCAATTATGAAAAATTAAGCGGCGGGCGAAGCGGCAATCACGACGAGGAAAAAAACGGTATTGTTAAATTCTTTAAAAAACTCTTTAATACCTGATTGATAAGTTCCCGTGATACGACTTCCCAGGGTTTTCTGAAGCATATTTTATAATTTTTTGCTTAACAATCGCTTTAATAGAGTTACTACATGTAGATATGTAAAATTGTGTTACAATTTTAAAAGAAAACCTAAATAATTGTTATCTTTTCTTCTTTTCGGTAAATACTATAAGGTGGATTCAGTATAGTCCTCTTTTATACCATTAACAACGACCCTTAACCATTGTCATAATCTAAAAAATACGGAGGCTTTTACATGAAATATTCAAATCTATACAGATTTATTCTATCCATGATTCTGCTCATGTGTCTGAGCTTTAATACGCGTGCCCAGGCACAATCTCATCATAAAACGCAAAAAAAACGAAGATATGATTATCCGGCTCATAACAAAGTAACAAACGGCTCGGTAACCGTCGAAGGCAAAAAAATTGAGTATAAAGCGGTGGCCGGAACCATCCCGCTGTTTAATAGCAACCGCGATACAACCGCACACATTTTTTTCACCGCCTATATAAAGAAGGGAGTAAAGAATGAATCGAAACGTCCTGTTACTTTTCTCTATAACGGAGGTCCCGGTTCCTCTACCATGTGGCTGCACATGGGGGCATTTGGTCCGGTACGTGTAAACGCTGAAGACACGGTGCACACTTCGGGAGCTCCCTATCAGCTCGAAAATAATAATTATAGTCTACTGGATGCCAGCGATCTGGTTTTTATTGATGCACCCGGCACAGGCTTTAGCCGGCTGACCAAAAAAGGGAAATCCGATAATTTTTACGGCGTTGACCAGGATGCCAAGGCCTTTGCTAATTTTATCACCCGGTTTTTGACGCAATTTAATCGCTGGAATTCTCCGAAATATCTGTTTGGAGAAAGCTATGGCACCACCCGAAATGCCGTTCTTTCCAATGTACTGACGACACAGAAATCTGTCGATCTGAACGGCGTAATTATGCTTTCACAAATTCTCAATTTCGGCAATTCAATTGATGGTCCCAGTTCCGACCCCGGCAACTACATGCCATACGTTTTAGCTCTTCCCACCTACGCGGCTACGGCATGGTATCATCATAAATTGCCCAATCGTCCTGATTCACTAAAGCCGTTCCTGCAGAAAGTCAAAAATTTTGCCATGGGTGACTATTCAGACGCCCTCTCAAAAGGATCTGAATTGAGTAAAAGTGAGAAAAACAGTATTGCCGAAAAACTACATCAATACACCGGCCTTTCGGTTCATTATCTTAAAAAAGCGAATCTTCGTGTAACGGGTGGCGAATTTGAAAAAACGCTTCTGAGTAATAGCGATGAAACGACCGGCCGACTTGATACACGTTTTCAGGGTCCGACGATAAATCCCCTCAGTGAACGGGCCCATTATGATCCGCAATCGGCTGATATCAGTTCTACTTATATTACGTTGTGGAATCAATACGTGCGAAACACTCTGGACTATGGCAAGCACATGAAGTATCGGCCTACGTATTACAAAATACACTGGGACTTTGATCATCATGGCCAAATTGGGATGAATGTGATGCCTGATCTTGCCCATGCGATGAAATACAATCCAAAAATGAAAGTCATGGTTAACGGTGGATATTTTGATCTCGCAACGCCGTTTTATGAAGGCAAGTACGAAATGCACCATCTGCCGATTCCCCAGAAGCTGGAAAAGAATATTACTTATCACTATTACAAATCCGGGCACATGGTTTATGTACATCCCGCTTCACTTCATAAACTCCATGATAATGTGGCTGCCTTTATTGAAAAAACGGATAATGTTCAGAAGTGATAATTGGGTAGCTTAAATTTTAAAGGGTTGCAGGCAAATTCCTGCAACCCTTTTTTATGTCGGAAGGCTTTAAAAACCTATCAGTTTTTGACCAACGGGAAATCAAGACGGGATAACACTTTGATTTTATTGCGCAAACAAGAAAGAGATGCACCCGCAGAAAGTCAACCTGTCAGTGCTCTAATGACTTTCGAAAAGCATCCTCAATTATCACCAAAGATAGCGGAATGCAGCAGAAAGACGGTCCGACATAGAACGAAGAGATGCCGCCGGCCGGTGCAAGCATCCGCTTATTAAAAAACCAGACACCATACATTTGGACGCAATGGATGATATTAATGCCTAAAAAACTATCTCTTAAGCATAGCCACTGCTTTTATTTGCCCGACCATCTATTATTTGCCCGGTTTACATCCGGCAATTTATGCTTGGCATCCAGCACAACACGGGCAATTTTTTGACTTGTATTGGTATGAAAGGTATAGGTTGCCCCTTTCATCCAAATTTGTACGGGCAGTTTTACATGCCTCGTTTTCCCTTGAACTATCTTAATAGTCATTAAGACAGGCATGACCATTTTATCCATGTTTTTGAGCGTGATTTTGGCTCCATTTTTCGGATTGCCGTTTATATAGCTAACACTGGTAACGGCCTGATCAAGCTTCCAGTCGTGGATAAACCACCCCCTCCAAAACCAATTGAGTTTCTCACCTGAAAAATTATTCATCGCACGGAAAAAATCCTTAGCTCCCGGGTGCTTAAATTTCCAGGCATGCATATAATGACGGAAAGCGTAATCAAACCGTTTATGTCCCAAAATAACCTCACGCAAAAGCACTAAGCCAAACGCTGTTTTAAAATATTCTGTCGGGTGAAGATTTTTGCTCTTAAATGCATCAGCTAAACTTAAAATAGGTTTTGCGCCCTTTTGAGTGATGAAGGGCACAATATCATCCGCGGGATTACCGCCCTGCGGCGCATATTCATGATCACGTTTAGGGGCATATTCGCCGTGGTTGAAATCTTTGTGGGCGTAAACATCGATGAACGTATTAAACCCTTCATCCATCCAGGCATTGCGCCGCTCGTTGCTGCCGACCATCATCGGAAACCAATTGTGGCCAATTTCGTGGGTGGCAAGCAGAAACATTTCGTAACCAGTAGCCTTCCAGCTATCAAAGGTAATGCCGGGATACTCCATACCGCCGGTTGGTCCCCCTACGTTAATGGCTGATGAATAGGGATAAGCCATCCACTGGTTGGAAAAATATTCAAGCGCATGCTGGAGATATTGCGTAGCTCTTCCCCATGCCTTTTGGCCGGCACTTTCCACGGGATAAACCGATTCAGCCAGTGTGTGCCCCTTTTTATACGTTGCTCGTGCTGCATCCCACATAAATGCCTTGGAAGCCGCCCACGCTACATCACGGGTATTTTTCATGTGAAAATGCCACGTCAGCATGCCATTTTTACCCTGAGCTGTTGCCGGCTTATCCAGGTCATTCTTTGAACGAATCATTACCGTTTTTGACGAATGGCGTGCTTTTTCAAGCTGTTTTCGCTCTTTTTCCGTAAGCGTTTCACCCGGATTCATCAATTTTCCCGAACCGGCAACCAACATACCCTGGGGTAGCGTTATTTTATAATCAATAGTGCCATAATCAAGATAAAACTCGCCTTCTCCCAAAAAGGGCAGGGTATTCCAGCCGCGCAAATCATCATATACGCACATGCGCGGATACCAGTACGAAATATCATAAATGGTCCCATTTTTGGTATGCACATAACCGCTTCGGCCATGCTTGGGAAGCAAGTAGTCGTAGTCGATATCAATGCTTATTGCATTCCCGCCTCCTTTCAGTGTTTTCGGAAGTCGAATTTGCATGCGTGTCCCGGCAACAACATAGTCAGCCGATTGCCATTTTCCATTTATTTTGATGCGCACTTTATGGAGGTGAAACCCTTTTTTCCCGGATGAGGGACGGCGATAGCCGCGAACGGCATTAGACCGGGAATCACTGCGCTCACTGTTGTGTACCAGCTGTAGCCAAAGTTGATCTAAGCCGTTGGGACTATTATTGACGTAATGAATCTTTACATCACCGCTGAGTTTCTTCGAAGTTGTATCAAGCCTGGCTTTTACGGTGTAATCGGCTTCATTCTGCCAATAGCGCTTCCCCGGTGTGCCATCAGCGCTGCGGAATAAATTGCCGCCATCAGTAATAAAATCCGGAGCGAAGGCCGCATGAGGATCATAGGTTGATTTTTTCGTTTGCCCATAAACAGGGTGTATAAACGACCCGAAAAAGATTAACAGCACTACGTATGGTACCGAGAAGGACAAATATTGCTTCATAAATATATAAGAGGTGTTTTATTGGATACTCTGTGAGGGAATAACTGCTTTTTAGCATCATTGGTGATAATCTATACCTTATGAACCCATCCACCTGTGCTAAGACGCAATCTCTGAGGTAGATTGTTCATAATATATATGATTATATGTTGCTTGCAAAGCGTATTCTCCTGGTATCCAATAAAAAAACACCTCTAAATACATTCATTCATCAATAGATACCCATCGTGTCCCAGAAAAGTTTTGTTGTCAACTTATCGCCTCCGATAGCCTGGGCCGCCTGATTGTAATTGGCAGTATTCCGGTTCTGCTCGCTGATCGGATAGGTAAAGCGACTGGGAAGCTGACCAATTCTCCTTGCCACCCCTTTATCCGGGGCGATGAGTTCCGGATAATCCAACCGGCGCACTTCGGTGTAGGCCTGCAGCGGCTCTTGGAACAGGGCAATCCATTTCTGGATGCCGATCTTTTTGCGCCACGGGCCGTCGGCAGTAGCATATACCACGCTTGGTTGACTCATATAGGCATTAATACTATCTTGAGGAACGCCCCAGCGCTGCATATTTGCCCGGATTGCATTATTGTAATGCCCGGCAATTGTGCCTCCCACTTTCCAACCCCGCGCACGGGCTTCCGCCCGGATAAATTCGACTTCCGGATATCCCATGATCATCCCGGGCAGGTCTATCTGTTTGACAAGCGCTGAAGTATGCGAGAAATCCTGATATGCCTGACCGATGTCTGCGCCGACAAATTGGCCATTGTGTTGGGTAAACCACCGGTAACGGCGCGGATCATTCAACGAATTCAGGGTGTTCATGAAGACCGTTGACGGCAGATAATCGTGGCGACCGCTGTAAACCAGTGCATTATAAATCGGACTCGTATGCGGATACGTGGTCGTAAATTTAATCATGGCATTGTCATTGTTCGACTGAAAGGCGTTTGGCGAGGCCGAAACTACCGCCTGCCGGGCCTGGCTCGGCTCCACATCAGCGAGAGTCATACCGAGACGCATTTTCAGCGAATTGGCAAATTTGATCCACTCTCCGGTGTTACCCCCGTAATACAGATCGGAGTCAAAGGTGGAAGCAGAAGCATTTAAATTACCAATGGCCGTATTTAAGGTATCCATGATCGCGCTATATACAGTCTTGGCATCATCGTAGCTGGGCGAGGGGTTGTTCCGGTCAAGGGCCTTCGTGAACGGGATATTCCCGAAGATATTCAGCAGTTCCGAATATGCCAGCACGTTCATCACATTAATTGTGGCGATCTTGTTCTGTTTCACCGCTTGCTCGGTGGGGGTGGCCGCGCTCTCCTGGCGTACATTTGCCTTGGCCTGTTTCAGGTTGTTAAGGATGTTTTCGTAAAACGTCCCCCACACTGTTCCGGCAATGGCCCGGTCGGTAATATTATAATCGGATTCCTCGACGTAGGTCGTTTCCACATAATGCTGAACCCACAATTCGAATATATTCACATTTTGATCCATGGAATGGATAAAATTACCATATTCATACTGCGCGTTGGCAAAGAGCGGCCCTGCGGGAACAGAAGCCGGTTCCTTTTTATTTGTATTCAGGCTTGATAAATCGCACGCGCCAAGCGTGAGCACAAGAGCGAACGAGATAAGGATTAGTTTCTTCATAATAATAAGTCTTAAAAGTGCAGTTTCAATTGAAATGAAATATTTCGGAGTGAAGGCATGGACCCATAATCATACCCGCTTTGAATATTTGGATTGGGCGGGGTCTGCTCGGGATCTGCGGACGGCAGGTTTTTATAGATGATCCACAAGTTCCGGCCGACAACCGAAAATGTAGCGTCGGTAATAGGGCCGAGACCCCATCGGTTTAAAAGTGATTTGGGCACTTTATAAGAAATACTCACCTGACGCAATTTTACAAAACTGCCGTCATAAATATACCTTGCACTCGGATCAGTGAAATAGGCCGTATTCAAAGCGTTATAGGGTTTATAGGTTTGATTCGGAGTGTAGGTCGTATCGCCATTACTGACATGCTGCTGGACACCTTTCAGCAATACGCCGCCGCCTTGCGATACCGGATCGCGCTTGGGGTTGCCTTTTTTGTTCAGGCCGACAGTACTTTTGTAAAGCCCGGTTCCCTGCCCATACCACTGGTTGAGCGAAAAGATATCTCCGCCGGCGCGGACATCAATCAAAAAATGCAGCGAGAGATTCTTGTAGCTGAGCGTGTTGCTAAAACCGCCGGTCCATTTCGGCTCCCAGTTGCCAATCACGTGGTTGGCCGTCGATGTTATTTCATAATACCCCCCGCTGTCTATAATACGCTGGCCCTGCTTGTTTCTGACAAAATCGTAGCCGCGAATAGCACCATAAGGGCCGTTGACCTTCGCCCCAAAATTGACGCCACCGGCCTGCACGTTGAAAAACTGATCAAAGTTTACGCCCGGCGCCAGCTTCTTCACCTTGTTCACATTCCGGCTCCAGTTAACTGTAGCGTCCCAGCTAAAGTTGCTTGTTACGACCGGACGGGCTTTTACTGTCAAATCAACACCTTGGTTTTGAACATTGCCGGCATTAATAAACCGATGATCAAATCCGGAAGCGTCCGAAACCGGCACCGCAATGGCCTCATTCAAATCATTATTCTTATAGAACGTACCGTCTACGACGACCCGATTGCTGAAAAAGCCCAGGTTCAGCCCTATTTCCCAGCTTTTTTTCTTCTCCGGTTTCAGATTCGGATTATTCAGTGTGCCCGGCAGTGAGTACAGGCCCTGTGAGCCAAAATTGTCCTGCCGATTATAGGTATTGATCAGGCTGAGTGCCGGCGCTGAGTTACCCACCGAGGCAAAACTGCCGCGTATTTTACCCAGGCTTAACCAGTTTAAATCCAGGAAATGGCTAAAGGTAAAGCTGGCTGAAGCCGAGGGATAATAATAAACATTATGTTTTTTGGGCAACGAGGAGGATTTATCTCTGCGTGCAGTAAGTTGCAGGTTAATATAGTTATTATAATCCGCATTGAACTGTATAAACTCGCTGTTAACGCCCAGCCTTGTATTAGTTTCGGTGGGAAAGGGTATTTTATTGACCGAGTTTGAAAGTGCGTAAAGACCAGGTACGACTAAGCCGCCGCTGGTGGTGGCATCAATTGACTGCGTAAACGTACGGCTGACCGCTCCGCCAACAACACCATAAATCTGAATGGCATCAGTTAGCTGTTTCTTATAATGACCCAGCAAATAAAAGTCATATTGCGTGTGATCATTGTTATACCGTTCGTAGTAGGCGGGCGTTATACCACCAACATTTTGCCGGTATTGCTGGTACTCATGAATATTATCGATTGCGGCCCGGCCGGTAAGCGTAAACCAATCGGCTATATTGTATTTAGCTGAAAGCTGTGACCTATATCGATTTCTATTGGCTGTGGGATAAGCCTGATATTGAATCCAATAGGGGTTGTTCCAGTAAATGGGACCGGTTCGCTCCGGATTCAAATTCCAGGTTTCGTTTTGTTTGCTTCTAAAATAAGCAGCTTTTTGCTTTAAAATATCTACATTGGTTTCATACCACTGGCGGAAACTGCTTAGATACGACTCATACCCCTGCTGGGGAATGGCGCGGGATTTATACCGTGTATATGTGAACCTCCCATCAACTTCAAAATTTGACGTTAAATTATATCCGGCCGAAAGGTTAAAATTATTTTGATTAAGTTTGCTGTTTGGCACGGTACCTTTATTAAAAACCTGGCTATAACCCAGCGAATAATATCCCCCGTTACTGATTCCCCCATTTATCTGGAAACCATTTTTAACATTAGATCCCGTTTTAAAAAATTTATTTGACATATTTTTGGCTACGGTCCAAGGCTCTGGTTTGCCATAATTGGGACTTCCCGGATAAAATGAATCCCATTGGTAAATTTGCTTGCTGGCATCAAATTTCGGACCAAACGAAGCATCATCCTGGTAGCGGGCCGCCGTTATAGTATCCTGAGTCGCATTTGGAAATGGATTCTTAATTTGTTGAAAAATAGGAAAATACCCGGCCCCGTATTGTTTTTGATAATGAGGAAAGGTGCTGCGGTCAATCATGCTTACGCCCCCACTATTGGTTACGGTAATGCGCGTCTTTTGACCTGCCGTGCCCGTTTTGGTTTGTATGAGAATCGCGCCATTGGCAGCTTCTGAACCATAAAGCGCAGCAGCAGCCGAGCCTTTCAGAACCGTAACGGACTTAATATTATCGGAACTCAGATCCATGCCGGTATTGCCAAAATCATATCCTAAAAATCCGGCATTCGCATCAGCTGTATTATAACGCTGGTTGGGGTAGGGTACGCCGTCAACCACAATCAAAGCCTGGTTGTTGCCCGTAAGTGAGCTGTGGCCTCGCAGAACCAGTTTGGTAGAGCCGCCGAGCGCATTGGAAGACTGCACCTGCAGTCCGGATACCCGCCCGCTCAATTCCTGCAGAAAATTGCTGGCACCAGTGGTCTGAACCTCATTAGAGCTGACACTTTGAGTAGAAACAGTCAGATTTTGTTGCTGTTGTTGCACCCCATAAGCCGTTACAACAATATTTTGCAACTGGGCCACACTTCGCGAAAGGGTTTGGTTAACAGTTACCGTCGGCTGATCTACGGTTACTGATACATTCCTGGTAGCATATCCTATATAACTTATACGCATTTTATATTTACCATAGGGCACATCGGAAATAGTAAAGTTACCATCTGCATCTGTTGCCGCACCTTTATTCAATGATTGGATATAAACATTGGCATTTAAAATTGGTTCACCAGTTTTTTTGTTGGTTATCGTTCCTTCGATTGTGCCTGTCTGTTGAGCCAGTGCAGGAGTCATACCAATCATGAAAACCACACCCAATAGCAAAACTGATTGTATCCATCTGGGAAACATAATTCCTCCGTTATTGAGATTAAGAATAGTATATTTTATTCGATTTTATTATCGAAGTAGACGGAGATACTTAGAAGAGACTCTCTAACCTATGAATAGTTTTATATGAATAGTTTTAAGTGCTCTTTTTCACTCCCTCTTGTAAATAAGAAAGATATTTAATTTT
>DASQZL010000165.1:0-2063 GCA_035638715.1 Balneolaceae bacterium | reverse complement strand
CCGGCTAAAAAGGATACGGCAGGAGCATCAAAAAATTATGCTGTCATACCCAAGGTAGATGGAATGAGTATGCGTAAGGCGGTTCGTTTAATTAATAAAAAGGGATTTCAAGCTAAAATAATTGGTTCCGGTACTGTTTATAGACAGTATCCTCATCCCGGCGATTCAATGAAAAAAGGGCAATCCGTTACTATTCGCGGCAAGGAACATTCGCTGAAAACCTTAGCAAGCCCAAACAAATAGAACTCTGTTTAAATCGTTTTAATTAATTATTTCTGCTTTTTGTGAATAAAACTGATAACGAAACAATCATAAACGCATCAACTAAAGTAAGTGGATCTTAAAAAACTTATAACACTTTGCAATCCCGTTAAGGTATCCGGTCCGGAGCCCCATGACCTCGGTGCGCTTACGCACAATTCGCGTGCGGTTGAGGAAAATGGCGTCTTCATTGCCCTGCAGGGTACGCGGGTAGATGGTCATGCGTTCATCAACGACGCTATTGACAATGGCGCAGCCGTTATTATAAGTGAAAAGAAGGTCCGATCTGATGGAAATGTTTGCCGTCTGCTTGTAGACGATACGCGATCGTTAATGGGTCCCCTGGCACAGGCATTTGAAGGCAACCCTGCTGAAAAATTAACCATTGTGGGCATAACGGGCACAAATGGCAAGACTACCGTTGCCACGCTGACATACCAGGTACTGCAATCGCTTGGGACCAAGCCTTCTTTGCTGGGTACTATTGCTAAACGCATTGATGATAAAGTGCTGGACAGCCGGCTCACAACGGCCGATCCTATTGAACTGGCCCGTGACATGCGGCGCATGGTTGAAGCCGGATCCACGCACCTGGTCATGGAAGTATCATCACACGCGCTTGACCAGCAAAGAGTTGACGGGATTGCCTTCAATGTGGCAGCGTTCACAAATCTAAGCCACGACCATCTCGATTATCACCCAAGCATGGAGGCTTATGCCAACAGCAAAAAACGGCTATTTGACGGACTAAAAACCCAGGCTACAGCAGTCATCAATGATGATGATGAATGGGCACCGCTGATGAGTCGCGATTGTATGGCCAAAAAATTGCTGTTTGGTTTTGAAAATATGAGTCCCATCGATTGCCGTATTCTGAAAAACAGTCATCAAGGGCTCACCATTGAAGTGGATGATATGATTATTCAAAGTCCGTTGGTTGGTAAATTTAACGCCTATAACATTGCTCAGACTTATTTGATTTGTCAAGCGTTGGGCTTTAATTCAAAAAAAATTGCGGATGCAATTGCAGACGCACCGGGCGCTTCAGGACGATTACAGCGCGTTGAAATAGAAGATAAAGCCCATCAGCCGCTCGTATTGGTTGATTATGCTCATACTCCGGGTGCGCTCAAAAATGTATTGGAAACACTCGTCAATCTGAAAGAATCTAAACAAAAGTTGCACGTAATTTTTGGATGTGGCGGTGATCGTGACAAAACAAAAAGGCCCGAGATGGCCGAAATAGCAGAAAATTATGCAGATCGGGTGATCATCACTTCCGATAATCCGCGAAGTGAAGATCCTGATGCTATTATTGATGATGCAATGAAAGGGTTCAGGCATCCGGATCAGGTGCAACGCATCACCGATCGCCGGGAGGCTATTGAACAGACTATCAACGAAGCGGACGAGGATACTATAATCCTAATCGCCGGTAAAGGCCATGAAACTTACCAGGAAATAAACGGCGAACAGCTTCCCTTTGACGATCGCGAGGTAGCAGTTCATGCATTGGCAAACCGAAATGGAAATCTTAAATCACCGGAGGTATGCTAATGCTATACGAACTTTTCAGTTGGCTTGAAAAAACCTATCATCCCCCCGGCTTTAGTGCCTTTGAATTTATTACTACGCGTAGCGCAATCGCTGCTGTAATGGCTCTGATAATAAGCCTGTTGATCGGTCATCGTATTATTCAATGGCTGGGCAGAATGCAACTACGTGAAACAATTCGGGAGGATATCGGACTTGACCGGCATCTTGATAAGGCTCATACCCCTACAATGGGAGGGGTGATCATC
>DASQZL010000164.1:0-2405 GCA_035638715.1 Balneolaceae bacterium | reverse complement strand
AGGTCGTGAAATACATTTTCTAGTTGCTGTAGTCTATTCAGAGATACATATCCCCCGTCTTTTATTTTCTGAAGAGTGGATCTGTGCATTTGTGCTTCACGGGCCACGCCTTCGACTGTCAAGGGGAATGAATCAAATAATTCTTGTAATGTCATGATTGTAGTTTTTAAAAGCCGGAGTTACCCGGCTCTATTGATTAATACTTCTTTGTCTCGAACCGGATGATAACGCCAATAACGAACACACCGGCCATAATTAAAATAATTGCTTCAGGTGACATAGTTACCTCCATTTTTGTTGTGAATTTAGTGATTTACTATATTTTCTCACAGCTTTTCGCTGCATAATTACCTCATCAGCCCATTGAGTAAAATAAACAGAATAAACCCCAGAGGGGAGAGGTCCGTCTATTTTATAACTATTCGTGAACGGAAGTTTAATGTTCGGGGAGCGTAGGAGATCCAGAAAAGACTTATCCCCTTCAATTGTAAATGGCTTATCTGAGAATTTAATCTCTATCCCTTGTTTACCCAAAACATAGCATAGTTTTGAGAATTGGAATGCTTTTTCTTGTTCTAATTTTGTCATGGCTTATTATCCTGTAATTAATGATCCGTCGTCATTAAATTCATTACCGTGTTCAAAAGGATCGTATCCCTGTGATGATAAAGCATGTTGTATGTCTTTTGCGTGTATTACATCTCCATTGTTATGGAATACTGTAAAACACGCCAATTCATGCCCTATGATAGAATCAACAGCTATTAAACTTACTGTCCCGGAATCTTCAATAAGCTTTAAAGCCCATGATTTTTTTACTTCTTGATTTTCTTTAAATACTTTCATTTTAAAATCCTCCTAAAGATTGAATTAAACAATAAATTACTAAAAACATCCCCACCAGCAAAACAATTGCAGTAAGGACCCGGCCTTGATTAAGATTGCGCCGGGTATATTTGTCATATTGATTGATACTTTTCATTGTTCCAGGTATTTGAATAATTTAGGGTGAATCTGTCTTGCGGTGTCTGCTGATACTCTTTTGCAGGAATGACGTAAATATCCCCATGAGCACGAAGTTGTCGTCACCTCCGAATCGTGTTTATCAAATAATGCCGCAACGCATTCGTAAAAAATGTTATCATCTTTTGAAAAAGGATCCCCAAAAACAGCTAAACAGGTCCCGGAGTGATCACCCAGGTTTTTACGTGTAGCTTTATTTTTCTCTTTTTTGTTAGGGTACTCCAAATAAAATCTGTAGTCTTTCATTGTCGTGTGATTAAGTGATTAATAATATGTGAATTTATCATTTTAACGTATCAAATTTGGTCGTTCGTTTGTCAAGGGTAGTTAGCTGTTAATATCGTGATATTTCCGCCTTTCCTGCATCATAAGATAGATACTCACCCCTTCTGTATGAATCATGCTCGTTACTGAACATTTCATCTCTCTTTAATCTTTGATAAGCTCCTGCCATAGCATCTACAGCTAATTTTTTCGTCTTGAATATAAGGCGATAATTAAAGAAGTCTTTTCTCACCTCAAAATCATCAGCGAATTTTACACTGCTGTTTATCTTAGAGTAAAGAGTAAAAGCACTCCCCACCTGGCCTGAAATGTAAATTTGTGTTTTCATGTCTGTAATTTTTGGTTTGTTTACAGGGACCGAAGTCCCCGGCTCGCAATTTTGCCCGGACTGGCCACCGGCTTAGTATTCAAATTGCACCTGCATTATAATAGCCTTATACTCTTTTAAAGAGCTCCCCAACGCTTTTACAATGATTGCGTTATTTTTCTCACCAATAAAATATAAAGCAACGCCGGCAGAGTAGGGGTCTATAGCATCCTGTAAATTGGATAAAAGCTTTGGATTTATGCCAATATGAGCAAGTTTGTACTCTTCTGTATCTATTGGCAAAACAGATTCCCAGGGTGGATATTTACTAGCGTTTCCGCCGTTTGGTAACAACTGATAAGATTCATTTTGGCCTGTCTTTTTCTTGATATTCAATACTCCATTTTCAATAAAATAGGTACTTTTATTTACGCTCATGGACTTTAAAGCGATTTCAGGTACCAGCCATTCACCATCGGGTATCGAAGCAATAAACTCTTCAGAAAATACCTCTTTTGTAGAGTGAGCCACCAAAGCAAAGTAATTTGACACAACAATATTATCCTTAGTTAAGAGTGCATTACTCATGACCGGCCTCACGGGATCATTACTAACTAATAAATGCAATTTTTGATTCATAACTATAAAATTTTAAGTTCAACATTAAGCGGAGCGGGGAATAAAATCCCCGGTCCCGGCCTTCACGGGACTGTCCCTAGCTGTTATTCGTCGTCTTCCTCCTCTTCTTCGTCATCCTCAACTTCAGACAAAAAGTCTTCAATCTCATCTC
>DASQZL010000163.1:0-4687 GCA_035638715.1 Balneolaceae bacterium | reverse complement strand
CCCGTCTACTTCAAAATGACTGTGAATAATACCTGTCCAAAGATTCAGGGTTTGATGAATATGGCTGAAATCATTCCTCATCACCTTGTCGCCATTGGGTTTTGTGATGTCGAAACCGATTCTTCCCAAATCAATACGGTGTGGATTGGCTCGCAGCCAGTGGGTCGCTGCCTTTTCGCGCGGGGTACTTTTGGAGGAATATGTATAAGGAATTTTTCGTCCATAGTAATTATAATTTTTCATTATATCCTTAAGCTGGTAATGATGCGGATTGGCAAAGCTGTGCCAGCCCCACTGCGATTCGGTTCCCAGCGGTACGCCATGCCGGTAATACTCTGGAAACGTCTGCAGGCCGGTTGCATCAACGGTAAAAGCGAAATCTCCATTACCGACGGTGAGTGATGAAAGCGTATCAAACCGGCTAACTACTACATTATGACGCCTAACGAGCGCTTTTCGGTTAATGTGATAAGAGTGTTGATTAGGGTGAGTGCCATAACTACATCCATAAAGTAAGCCGACAAAACCAAAAATAACTACTACTCGATTTAACCGCTTCCTATTGTTGTTGATAAACTGCTTCATTCCCACGTATTACATTTATAAATTAAAATATTTGACAAGAATAATTAGCCATGCAAACCGCAGACAAACTACATGCCGAAAATTCTAAATTAAATTATTGGTAAGTTCGTCAACCCGCTATCCAAATCTAATACTCTTCGAAAACTTCCTATAATAATAGGATCGAAAAATTTAACCAGCTGAAGTTATAATAAGCTAATTATATAAATCTGTGGAACTATTTATCCGTTAAATACATATAATTTGTTTTGAAATATCAAAATAAAAGTTTTTTTTAAAGTGAAATGCAAACGTTTACGCTAAAATTATTATAATTATTATGGCTACAAACTATTCAATTCGATTTGCTTCAAACCCTTCTGATGTGAATAAATATCAGACAGAGGAATTAAGAAGAAATTTTTTGATAAAAAAACTCTTTTCACCCGGAGATATCAACCTTATCTACTCGCATTATGATCGTTTTATTGTCGGTGGAGCTCAACCTGAATCATCACTCTCCCTCGAAACGATCGACCCGCTTAAATCGGAAAATTTTCTTGACCGGCGGGAACTCGGGATCATCAATGTGGGGAAACAAGGCCAGGTAGTGGTTGATGGAAAGTCTTATGAGCTTCAATATAAAGAAGCTTTATATGTAGGACGTGGAACAAAAGAGGTTTCATTTGAAAAGTCAGCTGACGGTCAACCGCTGTTCTACTTAAATTCTGCCCCTGCACATAAACAATATCCAACAAAAAAAATCAGCCAGAGCGATGCCCATATTATTGAAGCGGGTACGATGAAAAATTCGAATCAGCGTACCATAAGGCAATTGATTGTACAGAAAAATGTGCAGACCTGTCAACTGCAAATGGGAATGACAGAACTACAAGAAGGCTGCGTATGGAATACCATGCCTCCCCATGTGCATAACCGGCGCATGGAAACGTATTTTTATTTTGAAGTACCGGATGACGAGTCGGTTTGTCATTTTATGGGTGAACCAAAACATACGCGTCCCATCTGGCTGCAAAATAATCAGGCTGCCATCTCCCCTCCCTGGTCTATTCACTGTGGCGCTGGAACCAGTAACTATACTTTTATTTGGGGCATGGCCGGCGAAAATCTTGATTATGATGATATGGATGGCTGTAAACCATATGAATTAAGATAAATACTTCATTATAATACATTTATTAAATTTTTAATTAAATAATATAAATATATGGATCTTTTTGATCTGAACGGTAAAAGAGCATTCGTAACCGGCGGAACTCACGGGCTTGGTATGGCCATGGCGAAGGGACTGGCTGAGGCCGGAGCTGAGCTGATTATCAATGGGACTACCCCTTCGCGCATGGAAAAAGCGGTGGCTGAATATGAAAGCGAAGGATATACCGTCCATGACTTCATTTTTGATGTGACCGATGAAGAAAAAGCCCGGAAGTACGTGGATAAGATTGAAGAAGAAATCGGTCCAATTGATATCCTGGTTAATAATGCGGGAATTATCAAGCGTGTGCCGCTAAAAGATATGGACGTGGAAGACTACCGGAGGGTTGTTGATGTGGACCTTACCGGTCCCTTTATTATGGCGAAACAGGTGGTTCGTCACATGATTCCACGCAAGGAAGGAAAAATTATCAACATCTGCTCCATGATGACTGAATTGGGACGCGATACTGTGGGGGCTTATGCTGCGGCCAAAGGCGGACTCAAAATGCTAACCCGAAATATGGCGACCGAGTGGGCCCGCCACAACATCCAGGCCAATGGAATCGGACCCGGTTATTTTGCTACCTCCCAGACGGAACCTATCCGTAAGGAAGGCCATCCGATGAATGAGTTTATTATCAACCGTACTCCGGCCGAACGCTGGGGTGACCCTTCTGACCTGGCGGGCGCCGCGGTATTTTTGTCATCCAAAGCCAGCGATTTTGTCAATGGACAAATTATCTACGTGGATGGAGGAATCCTCGCCACGATAGGAAAACCCGCTGAAAAATAACCACTTTGTGGTTTTATATAATATTACAACCTTTTTTATGTTAAAATAAATTAGAATGATAACTAAATTTACTCAGCATACGCCGCTGACATATTTGAAATATAATCTCAATTCCATTTATGCTATATAGTTTTTAATAAATGAAAAAAAGAAAAACTACAATCCATGATATTGCTAATGAGCTGGATATTACGGCTTCGACCGTTTCCAGAGCTTTACAAGATCACCCCCGGATAAGTGATTCTACGAAAGAGGCAGTCATTGAAATGGCTGAAAAACTTCACTATCAACCCAATAATATTGCCGCCGCTTTACGAAAAGGAGAAAGTAATATTATTGGGGTCATCATTCCCCGTACAAACAGAAACTTTTTTGCGTCGGTCATCAGGGGAATTGATGAAGTGGCTCACAAAGCAGGTTACCAGGTAATTATCAGCCAATCCAATGACTCCACAAGCAAAGAAAAATCAAGTATCACCACCTTGCTTGAAGCCCGGGTGGATGGAATTTTAGCTTCCTATGCGCTAAATACCAGGGAGTTTGATCACTACAAAGAAATCATCGACAGGGACGTACCTCTTATCCTCTTTGACCGCCTGCACGAAACGCTGGAATCTTTCCAGGCCGAAGCGGTTGTAGTTGATGACTATCTGGGGGCTTTTAAAGCTACCAGGCATCTTATTGAACAAGGTTGTAAGAAAATTGCTCATTTTTCGGGTCCGCAGCACGTTAGCATCTATAAAGAAAGACGCAGAGGATATGAAGAAGCCTTAAAACGAAATAACCTGCCTGTTGATGAAAACTTAATTTTCGAGAGCAACGTTAAACTTGAGGCCGGCCGGGAGCTTGGCAATAAATTAATGACCCTGGATGAACTTCCGGACGCCATCTTCTCCGCCAGTGACTATGCCGCTGCCGGGGCCATGGAAGTTCTGAAAGAAAAAGGGGTTAATATTCCTGAAGATATTGCTATCGTTGGTTTTAGTAACGAACCATTTACCTCTTTCATCAAACTGACAACCATTGATCAGCATCCGGAAGAAATGGGACAAATTGCAGCACAATTGTTTTTGGATCACATCGATGAAAAAGAGGAGGATACCACCGTTCATGCCAAAAGCAAAACGGTTCTAAATCCGGAGCTGATTATCAGGGATTCTTCAGTGAAGCAAAAAGAAAAAGAGCTTTAAATTATCATCTTATCCAACAGTCATTAAATACGCTGCCAACCTCTGTATAATGGTCTTTTATTTGTCTGATATAATCCAATTGATGCACAGGGTGGTAATCTTATAGCTGAAGCCATAAATTTTCGTATTGCATTAAAAAAATATTAATTTATAATTTTTTATGTTGAAAATAAGTTATAAAATTTGTTCATTGAACAATCGATTGCATCAAAATAATTAATAAAATATTATGGGT
Organism: Balneolaceae bacterium; assembly: GCA_035638715.1. Lineage (GTDB taxonomy): Bacteria > Bacteroidota > Rhodothermia > Balneolales > Balneolaceae > SMO-BIN1. The sequence continues at coordinate 687 of DASQZL010000163.1, read as the reverse complement.
TCTTTTTTAACGGAAAATTTTTTACTCCAGTCTGAAACCGCTGTCAAGCTGTATCATGGATATGCTTCTTCCCAGCCTATCATCGATTATCACTGCCATCTCCCCCCCGGGGAAATAGCCGAGGATAAAAAATTTGATAATATGACAAATATCTGGCTGGATGGCGATCACTACAAATGGAGGGCGATGCGCACGCTGGGTATCGATGAAAAATTTATTACCGGCGATGCTCCGGACAAGCAAAAATTTCATAAATGGGCTGAGACCGTGCCTTATACGGTGCGAAATCCACTTTATCACTGGACACACATGGAGCTCAAAAATTATTTTGATGTGGATCAGCTGCTGGGCCCGGATAATGCTGATAAAATATATGCTCAATGCTCTGAAAAATTGCAGGATGATTCATTCAGTACCCAAAGCCTTATCCAGCAGATGGATGTGGAAACCATTTGTACCACCGACGACCCGGCCGATTCGCTGGAACATCACAAGCAACTGCAAAACAGTTCGTTTGATGTCAGGGTGCTGCCGGCCTTTCGGCCCGACAATGCTTATGATTTTGACGATGTAGAAAGCTATAATGCCTATCTCGATAAACTCTCTGAAGCAAGCGATCAGGAGATTTCAACCCTCACGGATTTGCTGGATGCACTGGAAAACCGCATCGACTTTTTCCATCAGCAG
>DASQZL010000162.1:0-5364 GCA_035638715.1 Balneolaceae bacterium | reverse complement strand
ATTCAAGAAAAAATAAACGAAAAAGATTTTCCCTGTATGGTGGAAAGCCACCTGTCCGGTCAGGAATTTTCATGCGAGGCATTTGTTCACGACGGGGAGATCAAATTCATGAACATTACAGAATACGTGCGGCTGGGTTATTCCAATTTCGTACCGGCCGGTCCCGAACTACAGGAAAAAAGACCCGCTATCAAAAAAGCGATGCAAAAACTGGTTGATGCCTTCGGAATCGAATACGGGATGATTCATCCCGAGTGGTTCCTCACCGAAAATGATGAGCTGAGTTTCGGCGAAGTGGCTTGCCGCATTCCGGGCGGACATATTCTGGAGCTGGTAAGCAAATCGTACGGTTTCGACGCCATCCAGGCGTTGATAATGTGTAGCGACCCGGACACTTCTTCCGAGGAGATCGAGGCTTTCTTTCCCGATGATACCGAGATCGACATCTATCACGGCAGCCTGATGGTATACCCCAAACGCGGACAAATTACCAAACTCGAGTTCCCGGAAGAGCTTGAAGAAGATGCCTATTTCGAAGAACATACCCTCTACCCGCCGACGCCTCATAAAGTTCATGATCGCGAGGGATACGGCAACCACTATGGCACCGTTTTCTTCAGAGGTGAAGACCCCGAACGAATGAGGGAACTTCTGCGTCATTACCGTGAGGTGGATTTTTACGTATAATAATTTTTTCATCACCATTCATCCGCACTGACTAAAATTAATATCATTGTACTTTAATGGACGTTACCGTCGAAGCGCCCCGAAAAATAATCCGACAGTTTGATAAAGCGCTGGATAATCTAAAAACGGCCGGATCTTTTGCCATTGAGCGGTACAAGCCCCGCCTGATGAGTGCCGTTCATCGTATTATTCAATCTCCGGGCGGACTCGAATACCTATATTCCTGTATTGATGATCTTCATCAGGTCCAGCTTTTCAACGGGACGGCATGGGAGGACCCGCAGTCGCTGGTTGCCAGTTTAGCCGGCGGTACGCTCAAATCGGAAGGCGAGACTGCCGACTTCGAAATGCTGAGTGAGCTGCGACTTCTTGCCATCGCCAAAGGTCGCATCCAGGATGAGCGCATCACAGCGGCCGAGGCCCGTTATTTTATCCAAAAAGTGTTGGCAAATAACCTGGATTTCCTGTTCCCGGAAGGAACGGAAGAAGCCCGTAAAATTTCCTCTCAAAAATGGAAACAGATCCGACGGCTTTTTGAGCTTCTGGCTAAGGAAATTCCGCTTGAAGGAATCAAGGAAAGTCTGCTGGAAGAGATTGAGATGATCTGCGCTCAGCGGCCGATCGTTATTGACCGCGTGGAAAAAATACTTCGATTCACAAGGGAACGGCTCACGCTTGATCCCGATTCTACAACCGACCAGCATCTGCAGGTTTATGTAAATTCATTTTACGCCCCCACCAGTCATCTTCGTGATCACCCTGAATTGACGCTACGGGAATACGGGAAATATCTTGAGCAGGCCGACGATAAACAATTGTCAGCAGAATGCCGGCAAATGGGTCGCATCATGGATTCGACCGGTCTCGCCAGCCGCTGGCACAGTATTCTTTTGAAAAAAGTAGCCTCCAAACCGTATCATCTCCAGCAAATCCTCGCCCTCGATCAATCGGGGCAAGCGGAACTTGCGGAGCATCATTCGTTCGTGCGTGAACTCATAACCTCGGTTATTACGCCGGCAACGCATCGAGCCATTTACGGACTGGCGAGGCTTCTCGAACGGGATCTACTCTCCCATCAACCCGTTCACAGCGGGCTGAAGCGGCTCATGAACATGCAGATTCACCCTTCTGTGGAGGAGGATATTCTCCAGTCGGTGCTGGCCCATAAATCAAAAGAACCCGATGCACGGGTCCTGCTCACAGCCGATACGCTCAGCGTGCTGGGTCAGCCGCTCGGTATTGGCCAGGGATGGAACCCCACCTGTCAATCTGCACGGGGCATCAGTTTGTGGAGCCGGCATGCTCCCGGAAAATTACTGAATATGCTTATTACGGCGGCCACCGAAAATAATCTTTCCATGCGTTTTGAAGGCACTGAACTTAACTCTTCCGAACTGGTGGAAGGCTTGGCCAAGGATTTTGATTATCACCTTGATATGGTCTCCATCGTGCTGGTCCCCCACTTGGATCGCATATACAATGAGATGATGCGGCGGTGTGCCCTGAGATTTGAAGACGGCCATCGATGGGTCAACCCGGCGATGTACGGTCAATGGATTCCAAATGGTTTTATGTCGGCCCATGACGTTGCCACGAACAGCATTAAAAATTACGAAAAGTTCGTTCGAACGTTTTACGCTACGCATCATCCCCTGTACAACGGTGGAAACAACCTGGCTTATCCGAATCCTGTTGGCATTTTTATTACTTCTTCAACCGGTAAGCTACTGGGATTTCATGCCGTATCCATATTACGGGTGGCTGAGGATGACGGAGAAATGCGGATTTACTTTTTCAACCCCAACAATGAAGGAAGGCAAAGCTGGGGGCGCGATCTGGAACCGAGCGTAGCCGGCCACGGCGAGCAGCATGGTGAATCATCCCTGCCTTTTTACCAGTTTGCCTCTCGGCTGTATGCCTTCCACTATTTAAAAGCCAACTTATCCGATCCTCAATCCGTACCGGACGAAGAGGTAAATCGCATCACGGAAATGGCGCAGTCCAGCTGGGGCACCTCATATACCTGGATTGACTAAGAAAACCATCACCGAATCAAACAGAAAGGATCCATGCAACGTCACTCGTCCCGTATTGAACTAAGTCAATCGGCCCTGCAAAACAATATCGATTTTATTCGTGGTAAAATCGGAAACGAAGCCATTATTTCATCAGTGGTAAAGGCCAATGCCTACGGGCACGGCATCAGCGAGTTTGTCCCCATGGCAGAGACATGTGGCATACGTCATTTTTCAGTCGCTACCAGCTATGAAGCCGAAGAGGTGCTGGATGCCCGTACGACCGAGGTCGACATCATGATTATGGGCATTTTGTATCCCGAAGATCTACCCTGGGTGATTGAACATGAAATTGAGTATTTCGTCTATGATTTTAACCGGCTTCAACGTTCTGTTGAAGCCGCTCGTAAAGCGGGGAAAAAAGCGTTCATTCACCTGGAGCTGGAAACCGGTGGCAACCGCACCGGTCTGCAGGCGGACAAGCTGGACGAGGCGATCACATTTATAAAAAATCACCCGGATCAGCTAAACCTGCAGGGAGTATGCACCCATTTTGCAGGCATAGAATCGCTCTCCAATCAATTTCGTATTCAACAGCAAAAAGAACTCTTCGACGACCTGTGTGCGCGAATCGAAAATGCAGACTTGCACCCCGCCTATAAACACGCGGCTTGTTCGGCAGCCGCTCTGGCTTTTCCCGAAACGGTTATGGATCTCGTCCGCGTGGGCACAGCCCAATACGGGATGTGGCCCAGTCCGGATATCTACAATCTGCATCTCATGCAGGATGATAATCCGAAAGACCAAACACTGCAGCAAGTGCTAAGCTGGAAGACCGATATCATGCATATCAAGGAAGTTCAAAAGAATCAATATATCGGCTATGGAACCTCATTTCAGGCGCCGCGGGACATGAAAATCGCGGTTATACCGCTCGGCTACGGCAATGGTTACGCGCGCAGCCTGTCGAACCGGGGCCGGGTGCTTATCCGGGGTCAGGAGGCGCCGATCGTGGGATTAATCAATATGAACGTTTTTATGGTGGACGTCACTGATATCCGAAACGTTCAAATTCGCGATGAAGTAGTCCTCATCGGAAGGCAGGAAGATCGCATCATTTCCATCAAGTCATTCACCGAAGAAACCGACGCCATTAATAATGAATTTATCAGTCGCCTGCCCGCTGCTATCACTCGTACGGTTGAATCATAAATATTGTTATTTAGCTTCAATATTTTAAGCAAATTTTTGTACTACCCTGATTTCTATTAAATCCTGTCATTGATAAAAAAGTTCTAAAAAGAAAGGCAGGGGAGTATTATCATCCAACCCCCACTGCCGATAATTTATTTTAATTATTCACTAAGTCTGCCACCCGTTTGAATTATCATCCCCACATTCCCTATACCCTGTTGTGTTGCATCTATTTGCATTCCTGAGCCGTTATGTTGATTTAAATTTAGCATATTGCTCGTTCCCAGCTGCTTTGAGGTGATACTATTATTTTTGCCCATTGCCACATCTTGTACGGAGGAAACCAAATTATTTTGCCCGTGCTGGTTTAAAGTCATTATGCTGTTAATCCCCTTAATTTGTGTAGCATTGGCTTTATTGTTTTGGCCATGTTGCGTGACTTTTAATAAATTAGATTGAATGAAGATAGTTCCGTCCCCAGAGATCCCGCCTTTTTGGTTTATTCGAGCTGTATTGTTACGTCCTTTTTGTCTAATATAAATGTCACTCTGCATGATACCGTTGGTTTGATTTGTAATGGTTTTGTTACCAGTACCTGCCTGAACGATGTTTGAAATGACAGGCCCTCGTGTTCCCTTCTGATTTACCCGCGATATATTCCTATTACCTACTTGGGCTACGTTTGAGACGTTGGCATAAGTATAGGCACTTTCATCAACTTGGTTTTCATTTTGTTGGACTTTAGTTATGTTACGGTTCCCTCTTTGTGTGACATCTGCATTATTATGGGAACTTTTTCTGCCATTGGTCCTCTGCTTAAGAATGGTTGTATTATTTTTTCCCTGATTCTGGGTAACCGTCCCGGTGTTATTAGTATGTATTTGCTTGATAAATGCGTGTTGATATTTACCTTTTTGGTGCAGTGTGGCTGAATTACTCGAACCATCGCTCTGGCAAAAGGCCAAAGTGGTCATCGACAATATTAGTGTCATGGTGAATATTAGCTTTTTCATAATAGTACTCCTTTTATTTTTGGTTTATTGTTAAAGTAATGTGAGTTGTACATAGCCAACCCACAAACGTGTCACCCTTCCGGGATACGTTTATTAAGGAGTAAAGAGGTGTGAGAATAATACGAGTTTTGACTATATTTCATGCACACAGGCAGCGTCGGGGTGTCCCTGCCTTATAACCGTATATAACGATTATAAGGCTCTGCGGCGTTGCCTTTTTTTACTCCATATTCATTCGTGAAAAATCTTTTCTGAGTCTTAATTTCGACATATCAATACTGAATCAAAACGGGCGGTTTTTCCAATACTAATTTATCCGGACGATAATCAAAGTTTGCGCATCCATCATCGCTCAAAACTGTCTGCTTTTGTGCGCCCCTTTATCATCAATATATTTAAACACGATTTTCGAATAGATGAAAATATTTGATAATCTCGTTTTAAAAAGGCGCAGT
>DASQZL010000161.1:0-3280 GCA_035638715.1 Balneolaceae bacterium | reverse complement strand
TTAAATTCTTCCACTCAATCAGAATGCAACATATATCGTGGGGGCAAATACAGAATTACACTTGGCTGTGCGCTTTGAAGAACCCTAAATTATCAGCTTACAAATATTAGAATTATTTAATACTTGATTATAAAAGAAAACAATGAATTCTTCAATATGATTATTTTAAATCTAACATAAAGATATTATGCTATTTATTGATGAAAATTTGCCTCTTCTCCCGATTATTTTAACCAAGCATTATGTTGTACAATGAATAGAATAATTTACATTGGATTAATTTTAGAAAAGGATTTCATCACCAGGAAAAATAAATCCAAAAAGTTTAGTTTCCGGGTAAACTACTGAATTTTACTTTGGGAGCTTGCCCGGCAGATTGGCGTATTAGCTTCCTGTTTAATTTGGACTTATCATCAAAAAAGCCACCGTTCATTAAATAGAATTTTCCATCTTCCACCGCCCCTTTGTAATCAGTTCTGTAGCCAATATTTGCAATATTATCCCCGGTAAATGTGGCATTCGTTATCTCATGCCATTTTCCGGATTGATCCCTTGCCCACTGATTACTGTAAAAGGCTTTGCGATTTTTGTAACCGTTGTGGGCGTCAAAATTTTCAAGAAATGAGTAGGCACCGGTGAGCCAGGTATGAGTTTGCGGACGTTGAAATTTTGCGATGAGCTTCCATTGACCCACGGCAGGAGCATAAAAGTAAGCGGTATAATTGGTTGTATTATCATTATGAGGCTTCACTTTGACAAGAAACCTGTAAGTTGCTCCCGGCTTCCAATCATAGTTCCAGTAACTTTGTCCGCCCGAACCCTCATTACCAAACTTACCGACATGCACGCCTTGTCCTTTTTGTAATAATTTGACCTGCAGTGAGTCAGGTATGTTGTCAGGATTATTTGTCTTATCAGGACTCCAGACCGAAAACAAGATATGCCGCTTTGCCGGGGAATTCACCTGCATCCCAAAATAACCCTGTCCAAAGCCATCAGCCATAAAATAGGAGCCGACCGGATCCTCCCCTTTGGGAACAGTAATTTCACTGTAGAACCACTCGATATCTTTATGAGCCGGCAACTTATAGTCAAGATGAACAGAAGGTCCGCGCCGCCCCCAATAATAATGATTCTTTTCATTGTCCTTTACATAAGTAAGCGAATCATTCCGGGGCACTTGTAAAATAAGATCTGAAATTTGTGCAACGTTTGCGCCTGATTTTGACAGACCGGTGATTTCAAACTGATTGTATCCTTTTTTAAGATGTGCCCTTCCTAATGATATTTGCTTAAATGTGGTATCCCTGAGTGTAATTTTTCTGTCTAAATTCCCAACCTTAAATCGGATCGTACTTTTGCCTGATAAAATCCGGGCCCGAATGGCCAGCTTTGCGTTTATTGATTTATTTAGCTTTACAAAAGTGCTGTAAATATTGGACAGTGTCTTCCATTTTATTATCCCTTTATCGGTAACGTCTTCCGTTTGGGGACCTTTTGTGATATAAGCATTGCCTCCCAAAGGTATGGAAACCTGTCTGGAATGATCTGATTTTCTCCGGCTTGCATTGCATGCCGATAACGCTAAGCCGACGCTAAAAAGAATGAATGCTAATTTACCCGCTTTGATTATAATCAGAACTCTACTATCCTATTTCTTAACTGACATATAAATCTTAAATAATAGTTGTGGAAGTAAGAATACAATCAGCCTACCCTGCTATTTCTTTTTTTTCTTCCATAAATGAGGCTTTTTGCCCTTATACTGTTTGGCATAGTTCACATTCAGTACGCCCAGGCGTTTGAATTGGGGTTGCAGCCGTTGCCAAAAATTATTCCAGTGACGCTCTTTTTGCGGCGTCCAGTCGATCTCAGCCATTGCGAGAGCCCGCGGATATGCCATATATTCCACTTTTCGGGGCGTTCGGATATATTCCGTCCACACATTTGCCTGCGCACCCAGAATATATTTCGCTTCCTGTTTGGGGATGGAATCGGGGACCGGATTATAGCTGTAAACTTTCTTGAGGGGCAAAAATCCGCCAATAGCCAGGGGCTCCGTTTTGGGATTACCCTGATAATGATCAAAATAACAGTAGTTGCCCGGCGTCATAATGGCGTTGTGATGCTTTTTCGCCGCTTTCAATCCACCTTTAATGCCATGCCACGACATCACCGTAGCGCCGGGAGCCAGTCCGCCTTCAAGAATTTCATCCCAGCCGATGATATGGCGGCCATGTTTGTTTACGAACTTTTCAATGCGCGTGATAAAATAGCTTTGGAGTTGTTTCTCATTTTTTAAGCCTTCCCGCTTCATGACGTTCTGTGCCAGCTTGCTATGTTTCCAGGCGGTCTTGGGCGTTTCATCACCACCGATATGAATATATTTACTTGGGAAAAGTTTCATCACTTCAGTCAGCACATTTTCCAGGAAATTGAACGTATAATTACTCGGGCAATAAATATCTTTAAAGACGCCCCATTTTGAACGGACATGATAATTGGCATTCTGCTTACATCCCAGTTTGGGATACGCTGCCAAGGCCGCACTGGAATGACCGGGCATCTCAATTTCGGGAATGATGGTTACAAATCGTTTTTTAGCATAATTCACCACTTCGCGGATCTGCTTTTGGGTATAAAATCCACCGGTTCGCTTATGCAGGTATCGGCCGCTGCCATTATGACCGATAATTGTAGAGTCGCGCCAAGCCCCTATTTCCGTAAGTTTGGGATATTTTTTGATTTGTATGCGCCACCCCTGATCTTCGGTCAAATGCCAGTGGAAGCGATCCATCTTGTACATCGCCATCAGGTTGATATACTTTTTTACAAATTTCACCCCAAAAAAGTGACGTCCCACATCAAGATGCATGCCCCGGTACGAAAAGCGCGGGTAATCTCTGATCATGACATCGGGAGCGGTCCATTTTGTGTTTTGAGGAACAAGCGAGTAATCGGATTGCATAATTTGAGCCGGAAAAAGTTGCAACAAACTTTGCACACCGTTGAATAATCCGTGCGGTGTTGGCGCTTTGATCTCTACTTTTCGAGGAGTGACTTGCAGGGTATATCCCTCGCTGTTGCCGAATCCGGTGGTATCTGAAGCAAGAGACAGCACAATCCGGCTGGAATCGGTTTCGGCAGCAGTTGTATCCATCGAAATGCTGTAATAGCTTGTGGATGATTGAAGATGTTTCAACAGGTAATTGCCTGCATATCGACTCTTTTTCGAATGCGCAGGAATTTGAATAGTTGTTGCACGGGTGAGCTGAAAACT
>DASQZL010000160.1:0-6232 GCA_035638715.1 Balneolaceae bacterium | reverse complement strand
ATCCGGACGATAATCAAAGTTTGCGCATCCATCATCGCTCAAAACTGTCTGCTTTTGTGCGCCCCTTTATCATCAATATATTTAAACACGATTTTCGAATAGATGAAAATATTTGATAATCTCGTTTTAAAAAGGCGCAGTTAGCTAAATTTTGAATTCACCTCCTTTTTAAGTTGATTTTTCCAGCTCGTTCGACTTTGTTAAATACCTGCCTGAATCTCTGTAAATGTTTCGTATTATTTAATTCCCCTTAATGATAACATTGCCTGAGGCGGGAACAATAGTGTTGGCTTTTATTAATACTGGATTGGGACAGAAATTATTGAAAAAAGCCGCTAAAAATATTCAATGATATAACATTATCACCTAACACATTAGTCTCTAAAGGTTTAGCGTCATTTATATAATTATATTTATTTTGTTTCATCTAAAGAGTAATAAAAAAAGTTTCAATGAAAAAATTATAATTTTTTAACATAATCATGATTTTTTTAATGTCGTTAAATATTATCCGTTAAGTCTTGTTTATATTCATTTTAATTAAATAATATTCAGGTATTTTTTTTAGAATTGCCGGCAGACTGCAGCAGTTGAAAATTTATGTAAAGAGATATCTTTAGTACTTTTGCCTCAGGTTCTCTATGATTTGCGAGATGATTATGTAATCCGAGAAAAAAAGTACAGTTTTGGATGCTGAATAATCAGGGCAAAATATTCTGCGACAGGAGAGTTGATTATTATTTTTAAAAAAATTGATATACAGAAGCAGCACAGTATTAGGATGTGGAGAGAAAAGGCAACAGGCAAATTCCTTTTCGTAATACAATGTACCGCAAAGACGGCACGGAGCGCCACAAAGTAGAAATATGCTTTTTAATTTTGAATTTTGGTGTATCTGCAGACAAAAAAATTCTTCGGCACAAAGGCTGTTAACTCTGTAAAAAAGTCACGACCATTTTTCCAAAAAGACCAAGTCTTATCCTTTTAATTATAATCACTGGAAATGCATGACCTGCCGGGCCGTCAGATAATGGCTTTCCCAGTAGTGTTTTTTTAAACTACTAATGATGACTCCCTGCGAGACAGATGCCTGTAAAAATTTCTTTCCTTTTACAATGATGCCGACGTGCAATCTTTTACGGCCGGTTTTAAAGAAAACCAGATCACCGCTTTTTAAATTTTGGCGGGATACTTTAGAACCGGCATAAAGCTGACGGCGGGTTGTACGCGGCAAATCAACCCCGAAATATCGCTTGAAAACAAGTTGCGTAAATCCTGAACAATCAATGCCATGATGACTCTCACCTCCCCATTTATACGGCGTCCCCTTCCAATCGCGATAGGCCTGCTTTAGTGAAGCTTTCACTTCATTATATTTTGATACGGATATGGTGGCAGGTGGCGATGACCGATGGCTTGGCTTTGGCCGGTGTGAGGGATGTGGGGTCGGAGGCGATTGCCGCACCGTCCGCTTGGCCACCCCGCAACTCATCATCAAAGCAACCGTTAAAAGTAATGTTGGTATATGCCAGGTTTTTACCATAAACTAAAACCTTAAATTTATACCTAAATGATATATATTTAAAGTCTCGAATAAAACTTTAATATGAATGAACGCACTTACCGATTAAAAATTTCTGCCATATTCGTCACTGAATATATTCTCCTTGCTCAACGCAACATATTCGGAACAAATAAATGCTGAATGATTCATTTGCAAAAATCAGGCATAAATTATTGAATTCTATCTGGTAATGTGCTCCAAAAAATATTGACAGAATGCAACTTTTGGTCAACATAGATCACGTAGCGACATTACGAAACGCACGGGGTGAAGGCTATCCGAGCCCTGTTAAAGCTGCTGAAATATGCGAACAGGCCGGTGCTTCCGGCATCGTTTTTCACTTGCGTGAAGATCGCCGTCACATTCGGGATGAAGATGTTTACGCTTTGAAAGACGCCATTCGGGGAACCATCGATTTTGAGATGGCGGCCACGGATGAAATGCTGCAAATTTGCCACGAAATTGATCCGGATCTCATCACGCTTGTTCCTGAAAAACGCGAGGAGCTGACTACCGAGGGCGGACTCGATCTGGAAGAGGTTTTTGATGATTTCCAATCGCGGGTTTTTCCCAAGATGAATAATACTGATATCAAGGTTAGCCTTTTCATCGATCCGAATCCTGAAGATGTGGAACGAGCCCATCAGCTGGGCAGCGATGCCATTGAATTGCACACCGGCACCTATGCCAACGCCGGCACGCAAGCTGCCCGCGAGACCGAACTCGAACGCCTGAAAGAAGCCGCCGAACAGGCTCATAACCTCGGCATGCACGTTAACGGCGGACATGGTCTCAACCTGGATAATGTTAGGAAATTTGTCGAGACCGTCCCGCATTTGCATGATGTGAGTATCGGTCACGCCCTCATTTCCGAGGCGCTCTTCCGTGGCCTGGACAGCACGGTGAAAAAATTTCTGGAAGTGATGGGAATTTAAACGGGATATTGGATAGGTGCCGAATACCAGCATCCGGATATTATATACTGGATAATTGGTATCTGGCATCCGGAATCCGGTATCTGATAACCCTTTTAAAAACATAAAATATATTTCTACAAAAAAACATGAATCAAGATTCTCACAAATCCGGCTATGTGGCCATCATTGGCAAACCCAACGCGGGCAAATCAACCCTTATGAACCGCATTCTTGGGCAAAAAATATCCATCACCACCCACAAACCGCAGACCACGCGCCACCAGATCCTTGGACTATATTCTGAGGAAGACCTGCAAATCATTTTCCTGGATACGCCCGGGGTCATCAACCCAAAATATGAGCTGCAAAAAGCCATGATGCGGTTCGTAAATCGCGCCCGACAAGACGCCGATCTCATACTTTTTATTGTTGATGTGAAGGATGCCCAAATACCAAACCGTATATTTAAAATGTTTAAATCCATACAAACGCCGGTATTCCTTGTCATTAACAAAATTGATCAGGCTTCACAATCCGAGGTCGAAGAGGTGGCGGCTACACTGAACGCCTCCTTTAATTTTGAAGAAACGGTTCGTATTTCCGCCTTAACCGGTAAAAGCGTTTCAGGACTTCTGGAATTGATAAAAAAACAGTTACCTGCCGGCCCACCATACTACCCGAAAGATATCGTCAGCGAACAGCCGGTCCGGTTTTTTGTGGCTGAGCTGATTCGCGAGCAGCTTTTTCTGCAGTATTACCAGGAACTGCCCTACTCCTGCACGGTCGATATCATTGAGTATGATGAACGTGATGATCTGGATTATATCAATGCAGAAATTATCGTAAATCGTGAATCTCAAAAAGGCATCATCATTGGCAAAGGCGGCCGGGCCATCAAGAGATTGGGCAAAAACGCACGCATTGCCATCGAAGATTTTGTAGAGAAAAAAGTATATTTGGATCTGCATGTAAAAGTCCGCGAAAAGTGGCGTGACGACCCCAATATGGTCCGCAATTTCGGCTATTGATTTTATTGCTCGCTATAAAAATCTGATGGGGCAAACTCCTTTTTCGATAATATTTAAGCATTGTAAGCTTTTACAAAAATTTTAAAATTGATTTGATATAAGATCCTCAAAGTTTTTGAAACTGTGAGGATCTTTTTTAGAGTATTTCTTCATAAAAAATTATAAAGGCTTTTCTCACTCTTGATCCTCACCATCAAGTAGAAAAGATTAGGCATCAAGCAGTACACAGACTAATCGAGAACTTTTGCATACTCCGAAAAATTTGACTGCTCGCAATCACGTTATTATAAATGTGACAAATGCTATTTGGTTCAAAAGGTATTCTTATATTTCCCCTCTTGTGGCCGTGGCTAAAATTTTTTCAATTTAATAAATTTTTATGATTTCGAAATTTAGATTTTTAGTCGCTGCGCTATTCATTTTTTTCATAACATCTTCTGCTATTTTTGCTCAGCAAACCTTCACCCATGCCGACACGCTCCGCGGCAGCATCACCCCGCAACGCGCCTGGTGGAATGTAACATACTACGATCTGCATGTTGCCGTCCATCCGGCTGATTCGACCATCGACGGCTACAATAATATGACTTATCGGGTTACGGGGCCCGAAAAGGAAATGCAAATTGATCTGCAGCAGCCGATGCAGGTGGACAGCATGCTGCAAAATGGACAACATTTGCGCTACACCCGCGACGGCAATGCCTTTTTTGTAAAGATGCCCGGACAATTAAAAGAACATTCCCTGCATACGATCTCGATCTATTATCACGGCAAGCCGAAAGTGGCTAAAAATCCCCCCTGGCAGGGCGGTTTCGTATGGACGCACGATTCGCTCGGGCACCGCTGGATTGCCACAGCCTCTCAGGGCATTGGAGCCAGCGCATGGTGGCCCGACAAAGACCAGCAAAAGGATGAACCCGACAGCATGACGATGCACATCACCGTACCCCGGCCGCTGATTGCGATTTCAAACGGACGGCTGCGCGATTCAACCCGCCACTCCAACGGGACGACCACCTACACCTGGCATGTCAGCAATCCCATAAATAATTATGATGCCGTTATTTATGCCGGGCACTACGTCAATTTCACCGATACCTATCATGGCGAAAAAGGCCCGCTTGATCTGAGCTACTGGGTTCTAAAACAACATAAAAAGTTGGCTGAGAAGCAGTTCAGGCAGGTCAAACCGATGCTGAAATGTTACGAACACTGGTTTGGGCCCTATCCTTTTTACAAAGACGGTTACAAATTAGTGGAGGCGCCCTATCTGGGTATGGAAAACCAAAGTGCCATTGCTTACGGCAACGGTTTTGAAAACGGCTATCACGGTGAGGATTTGTCAGGTACCGGCTGGGGCAAAAAGTGGGATTTTATCATCATCCACGAAAGCGCCCATGAGTGGTGGGGCAACAGCGTGACTGCCAGCGATATCGCCGACATGTGGATTCATGAAGGCTTTGCCAGCTACGCCGAGGCCCTCTACACGGGGTGTCAATACGGGGAAAAAGCCGGGAAGGCATACACGCGCGGCACCCGAAAACGAATAAAAAACCAGCGTCCCGTTATTAGTCATTATGGTGTGCACCAGGAACCGCCGGAAGATATGTACTGGAAAGGCGCCAACATGCTGCTTACCATTCGTGAAATAATTAATAATGATTCAACTTTCCGGCATATTTTGCGCGGTATTCAAAAGAAATTTTATCATCAAACGGTAAATACGCAACAAATCAAGGATTATTTTACCGCACATTCCGGAAAAAATCTGGATGATGTATTTGATGAATACCTGCGCGAAACAGAGATACCCGTTCTGCAATATTATATTCGCAATCAACGACTACATTTTCGCTGGAAAGCGGCCGTAAACCACTTTGACATGCCACTGAAAGTACAGCTTAAAAAAGGAAAATGGACATTTATCCATCCGACTTCCGACCGGTGGAAAACAGTAAAATTGCCCCTGCATTCACACAGAGGTTTTAAAGTTGACAAAAATTTCTACATCAAGACGGATTCTGTGACATCAGTGCCCACCATAAAAAAATGACTAAATCATAAGAATTTTTTTAAATAAATTGATGCTTGAGGCATTCAAAAATATGCTGTACCTTTAAATCATTATGAAAGAGCCTGACGGTAAACAAATATATTTACAAAATTTTTGTTGTTGCCCCTGTTGCATGTGTATGAGTTATTTGTACACAGGGGGCTGATAAGTTATCTTTCATAGTTTGATGCCCTCTGGTTCTCGCCGGAGGGCTTTTGCGACAATTTGTTCTTTCAAGTAAAAGTGCTCTTATCGAGAAAGGCAGAGGGATCAGGTCCTGTGAAGCCTTAGCAACCGGCCTTCGCATTATTATTGCGGGGGAAAGGTGCTACATCCTGCTCCGAATGGAGAAAGATGAGAAGCAAGGTTCATGTTTATATATCAGAGCCTCTTCTGAAATTTTTCCATCGCCGGGATGATTTCGGAAGAGGCTTTTTTTGTTGGTAAATATTCAGCTTTTAACGTTCAGTCGGTATCCGTTTAAAGAATCAACATTGCTGAAAGCTGAATGCTGACAGCTTTAACTTTCTTAAATAACAGAAAATTAAAACTAATGATATCATTCGGAGTGATAATATCAGTTATTAAGAACTTTCATGAAATCAACATTTAACAACTGGTACGACGAAAAAATGTACGCCACGGAGGAACTTGCGGCCGAAACGAACCG
>DASQZL010000159.1:0-4588 GCA_035638715.1 Balneolaceae bacterium | reverse complement strand
CTGAACTGTCAACGGCTGGCTTGTAGAGTTGTTGGTGACCTGAAAACTGAACATCAGCGAATCAATTCGCCCGGGGACCGTATAGGTTGTTACAGGTTTCCAGTGCGGATGCCTGGCATTCATATTCTTGCCAAGCATACGGATATTGGTCAAATTAATTTGGTTACCCTTGGGATTGGGAATAGACGTCTGCGCCGTACGGGTAATTTGCTTGTTGGAACTTAAATCTTTTACGGTAAAATAAACCTTGTATTTTCCCGGGGGGACGCGAATCTGATTCTGATAGCTAAACGAATTCTGGCTGTTAATAATACTTTTATTCTTTTTCCTGATCGTTATTTTTTTATAAATATCATGAGCTACCGAGTCGTTATGCTCTGTATTTACTACCCGAACCCCAATCGCCAGTTTTGCTTTTTCCACGCTGTCTTTCACCGACTTGAATACCAGACTTCCATAGACAATATCTGCGGCTATGCTGATGCTCGGCTTATTATTTTGATTTAAAAATCCCACCGCATTAAAACGAACCTGCGGATACCCCGGTTTGTATTTATATGTTGATCCACGCTCAATGTTGGGATTATATGTATTTGAGCAGGAAACAAACACCAGAACTGCAATAACAAGTCCCAACATTTTCAGGGGCAGTTTCATCATAAAAAAAGCATTTTCTGAGTTTTTGACTTTATGCAATAATAAAACCACGTATTATTACAACTAAAATAATCAAATTTTAATTTGATTTTATAAATTTCTTCTCTCGCTTGTAAATTAATGAATTATTTTTGTCTCCTGCTTTATAAAAAAGAATATACTCAATTATAACAAAATGAATGGAATAATATTCTTAGTTTCCAACAGATTAAAACATAATTAGTGAACTGTTGAGTTATATTCTGATCACTTTTATTTATGATGAAGAAAATTGCAACACTTTTTGATGAACTTGAAAAAACGCCGAAAGGACCATTTTTCAATCCCTGGTTCGACCGGGATACACAGCATGACAAATCGACTGATGCCCCCCAAATTCGGCGAAATCAACTCCGTGCTTATTTAACTGAACGCACCTCCACGGCGAACTATCTCTTTATCGCCGAGGCGCTGGGTTACCAGGGCGGGCACTTTAGCGGTATCGCGATGACGTCGGAGCGTATTTTGCTCGGCCATCATCAATCAGTGCATGGCATTCCTGCTGAAGGGACATTCTGTTCTGTTGAACGGCAGCGTACCAGCCATCCCCAGCTCAATTCCAAAGGGATGACCGAGCCGACGGCCACCATTATGTGGAAAGCCCTGAAAAATTTAGGCGTCGACCCTTATGAAGTAGTCCTCTGGAACGCCCTGGCCTGGCATCCTTATGATCCGGAAGAGGGTATGCTCAGCAACCGTACGCCAACGGATACAGAGCTCGAAATGGGATTCCCGGCACTGCGGGCTTTTTTAGATCTATTTCCTGATTGCCGAATCATTGCAGTTGGGCGGAAATGTGAGCACGTACTCGATAATTTCGGAACAGAATACACGCCCGTTCGTCACCCTGCAAATGGCGGCGCCCCAAAATTCCGCCGACAAATCAGAGAAATTATAAATGGAAAATGCTGAATTCTTAAATTAAATAGCAGAGAAACAATTCAACATTCCCAATTCTTAATTCCTAATTCCCAATTCTTAATTCCTAATTCAAATTTCCCCATTCCTACCCTGTGCTCTGCATGGCTGCGGCAATACCGTTGATACTGAGGAAAAGGGCGTCGCGCAGTTCTTTATTATCTTTATCCTCCCTCCATCGCTTCAGCAGTTCTACCTGCATGAGGTTCAGCGGATAGGTGAAGGGATTACGAAACTTAATCGAATTTAAAATTACTTTGCTGCGAGCCAGCAATTTCGAATCGCCGGTGACTTTGAGGATGGCATCACGGGCTTTTTCAAAATCCTCGTTAATCATATTGTCGAATGTATCGTCATCGGTAAAGTCATAAACATCAGCCGTTTGCAGGTGCGTACGCGCCATTTCACGCTGCGCATTATCCAGAATCGTGCGGAAAAATATGCGGTTTTCATAGTCCTCTCTCAACTGCTCGACGGCATCATCATTTTCTTCTATAACTTTTTTGAAAGCCATGCCGATACCATACCAGCCGGGCGTATTATAGCGGACCTGCGTCCAAGCGAAATTCCAGGGAATCGCCCGCAGATTTTCAAAATCAGCCTCACCTCCCCCGCGTGAAACCGGGCGCGAGGCAATCGGCAGCCGGCTGATATGTTCAATGGGGGTGATGGTTGTGTACCAGGGCCAAAATTTCTCATCATCAATAAGGGTGCGATAGGCATTCATTGACTCACCGGCCATTTTTTCCATCAATTGATTAAAGGGCTGATGGGTGGTCCGCTCCCCTTCTGAAGAGGTTGTGACGTTAATCATGGCGTTCACGATCTGCTCCAGGTGACGACGAGTGATGGCCGGCAGCGAGTAGCGAAATGAAATAATTTCGCCCTGTTCGGTAAACCGGATGCGCCCGTTGTTGCTGATGGGCGGCAGGGCCAGAATACCTTGATTTGAACGGCCTCCGCCGCGACCCACGGTACCGCCGCGTCCATGAAACAAGCGGAAGTCGATATCATATTTCCTGCATACAGCACCCAGGTTTTCCTGCGCTTTTTCCAGCGCCCAGTTGGCCATCCAGTAACCACCGTCTTTATTACTGTCAGAATAGCCCAGCATGATTTCCTGGAAATCGCCGCGGGCCTTAATCTGACGGCTGTACAATTCATTTTCATAGATTTGTGCCATCAGATCATCGCAAGCCTCGAGGTCTTCGATGGTTTCAAACAGAGGTACGACATCAACATAACTTTCAACCTCGCCCTCTTCCATGCGCCAGAGACCGGCTTCTTTGGCAAGGATAAGCACTTCCAGCATATCGCTGACCCCGTGCGTCATACTGATGATATAGCTTCCAAAACTATTTTCATCAAGCTCCAGCAGGTCGCTGATCAGTTTAAATACCTGAATAATTTCCTGCGACTGATCGGATATGGAAGCGCGCATCGGGCACAATGGCCGTGGATTGGATAGCTCATTGGTCAACAGCTCAACCTTATCCGCTTCTGGCAGGTCAGCGTAGTGGTCGTTCACTTTGGCAATTTCCATCAGTTCGGCGACGGTCTCCTCATGCAGGCCGCTGTGTTGACGAATATCGAGCGCTGCCAGGTGAAAGCCAAATGTTTTGGCCCGGATCATCAAATCATCGAGCTTACCGTAATGGGCAATCTGGTCCATCCCGTTTTGCGCGAGGCTGTCCACCAGAAGCTGGATATCATCCTGAAAATCACGGGCTGTATAATTCGCTGCCTCCCTGATGATTGTCAGTTTATCCGCCTCACCAATCAGATCCATCTGTCGGCGAATTTTTTTCATCATGTGCGTGATCTTGCGCCGGTACGGCTCTTGGCTGTATAACCGCATATACCGTTCTGAGAGCGGGGCTTTCTGGTCGTCCTCCTTGATTGATTCACGAAGTTCGTCAGAAATATTATATTTATTTTCCGAAATGCTCATGTAGCGGCGCAACTCCCCGAGTTCATCCAAATACAAATTCAGCACACTTTCGCGCTGCTTCAAAATTGTTTCCCAGGTTACCTCTTCGGTCACATTGGGGTTGCCATCGCGGTCACTGCCGATCCATGAGCGATAACGCATGACAATGGGCAGTTCGGGCTTCTCATCATAATACATTTCAAAAGCATGCTGCAAATCTTTATAGAGCACCGGAATGGTATCCCAAATGGAATTCGTAAAGTAAAACAGGCCGTTTTCGACCTCGTCTTCAACGGTCACTTTTTCCTTGCGTACTTCATCGGTAGCCAGAAGCAGGTTAATTTCGTTGAGGATTTCGGTCACCACATTTTCACGCTCTTCCGGCGTAAATTCCTCCTCGTTCAGGCGGCTGATCAGTGAGGTGATATGCTTCTGCTTGGTAAGCACGCTGTGCCGGCGGGCTTCCGTGGGATGTGCGGTAATGGTGGGTTGAATATCGAGCTGATCGATCACTTCAAGGGCTTCCTCATAGCTGTAACCCTCATTTTTTAACTTGTGGACCGCATCCGCGATACTTTCTGCGCGCGGCTTGTCCGGGGTCATTTCAAAAGCCCGTTTCCGATTGATGCGGGTAATTTCATGCTGCTCCAGCGAATTCACCAGGTGAAAATAAACCGTATAAAAGCGCAGCAGCTTGACAATCATCTCTGTCGAATAATTTGCAATATTTTCCCGGATATGATCGAATGCCTCCTGCCGGCCTTCGTCAAAAGCTTCTGCAGCTAATTGCGGTAGTTCGGCCAGCTGTTCCATCACGGCGGGATCTTCCCGATCGGTAATAATTTCCTCCAAAAAGTGACTGAGCGATTTTATCTTGGAAGAAAGATTTTTACTAATACCGCTTTTTTCAGCGAAAGTGTCGATTACTTCCTGCTTCATACGATTTTAATTTCTTTAAAAATTAATATTTTATTGCATCGTTTTATGTCTTAATGCAGGGTGATGAAGGAGTATTAAGGAACAAACAAGGATTCCACTTAAAAT
>DASQZL010000158.1:0-3491 GCA_035638715.1 Balneolaceae bacterium | reverse complement strand
ATCATATCAAAGATGACTTTGAAGCCATCAAAGCCGGTATTGCTGATTATCTGGATCGTTCTGATGTACTTTTACTTTCAGGCGGAATATCGGTGGGAGACTATGATTTCGTAAAGCAGGCACTGGAAGAAAATGGTGTTACAGAACTGTTTTATAAAGTCTTCCAGAAACCGGGAAAACCTCTTTTCTTTGGACGGAAGAAGAATACATTTGTCTTTGCGCTTCCGGGAAATCCAGCCTCTTCACTCACCTGTTTTTATATCCATGTACTCGCGTTACTTCAGAAGCTCAGCGGAGCCAACCAAACAGGCTTGCAAAGAGTTTTGATTCCGATCGGCCACGATTTTAAAAATACATCAGAACGCCCGGTTTTTCTCAAAGCGAAAATAGAGGGTCAAAGCGTATCGATATTAAATAGACAAAGTTCTTCAATGATTCACTCAATGGCCATGGGGAATGCGCTCGTCTTTTTGAATGAACATCAGATGGTCAGCGAAGGCGATATGGTTAAGAGCATTTTGATCTGAAAATTCTTTATTTGTGATTGTCAACTGATAGTCACATTGTCACAAAGTAAGAATAAAAGCGCTGTTTTTGGGGCAAAAGCTTATCTAAAACTAATATTACGTTAACAAAGCCACACTTTTAACTTGGGCATATACCCTGAAGCCGGGAGCAAGGTCAAGATCCTCTGCCGATTTCCGGGTGATTCTGGAAAGCAGGGAAATATTTCCCAATTTAAGTCGAACCGTAACTTGTGAACTTCCTTCCTGAGCAATCTCATCTACAATTGCGGGAAAAATGTTCAATATACTGGTTCCAGTCTGACGCTCTAACGTGAGACTTACATCGCGGGCCATAACCTGCAATCGCACGGCACTTCCCACAGGCATCTGACAGCGACTTACCTTAAATTGCCCGCCGGGGAAATCGAGATAGCTAAGATTAAATATTTCATCATGCCCGGAGACTGTCGCCTCTATTACCGTTTCGGTTTCCGGTCCACGCGTCAGTGCCAAATCCAGCCGGGTAAATAATTCACTGACGGTACCGGTTGCTTTTACTTGTCCATTCTCCAGCAGCACCATATGATCAGCAAGACGTGCGACCTCATCGCGTGAATGACTGACATAGAGTACTGGAATTTCCAGTTCGCGATGAAGTGATTCCAAATAGGGGAGGATCTCCTGTTTCAGCTGCTGGTCCAGGGCTGACAGAGGTTCATCCATTAGTAGCATTGCCGGGCTAACCGCCAATGCCCGTGCGATGGCTACCCGCTGCTGCTCGCCGCCAGAGAGCTGGTGGGTCCTGCGTGACAGCAGATGACCTATACCCAGCAGTTCAACAGCTTGATCGAGCGAAACCTTTTTATCCTTTTCTTTCGTCCTCTTAAGGCCGTATTTTAGATTTTGTTCTACGTCCAGATGCGAGAAAAGGCTGGGTTCCTGAAAAACAAAGCCGAGTGGACGCTCATGGGGGGGGAGGAATTTTTCACCGTCATACCATACTTGATCACCGACCCTGAGGTAACCGTCAGGGCATGATTCCAACCCTGCAATAGCGCGCAAAAGCGTTGTTTTACCTGCGCCGGATGGGCCAAAAATGGCAGTTACACCACTATTTGGAATGGTGAGATCTACATCAAGTGAAAAATCATCCCTGTCGATATGGAATCGCATTTCAATACTCATTGCTGCCAAACTCTAAAACGACGGTTGAAAGCATAGACAGCTATCAAAAGGAGAAATGAGAGAATCAGTAGTACAGCAGAGAGCTGATTAGCCTGGGAATATTCAAGGGAGTCGACATGATCATAGATTGCAACTGAAGCAACCTGAGTGACGCCGGGAATGTTCCCACCAATCATTAGTATTACACCAAACTCCCCCAAAGTATGTGCAAAGCCGAGTACAGCAGCCGTCAAAAATCCAGGCTTGGCCAGCGGCATGGCAACGGTGAAAAAGCGGTCCAGCGGTGAGGCTCGCAGGGTGGCGGCGACTTCAAGGGGTCTGCGTCCTATCGAACTGAAAGCGTCCTGTAGAGGTTGTATAACGAAGGGCATGGAATAGAATACCGAGCCGATTACTAATCCGGGAAATGTAAAAGCCAGTGGCTGCCCTCCCAATGCCTTCATCAGTTCTCCAATTGGACCGTATGGTCCAAGGGCAAGCAGCAAATAAAAGCCAAGCACGGTGGGAGGCAGCACTATCGGAAGAGCTACTAAGGCCTCCAGCAGAAATTTGAAACGCCATCGGGACCGCGCCAGCCACCAGGCGATCGGGGTACATATTATGAGTAGAATAGCGGTGGTAAGGGCCGAAAGTTTCAGTGTGAGCCAAAGTGCTGTCAGATCGTGTTCATTAAGAATCATGGTGTGTCATATCCGTACTTTTGAATAATCTGCCGGGCTTTTTTACTCTTTATAATAAAAGCCAGAAATTGTTTCGCTACTGTGTTATCTTTTAATAGCACAGCTTGCTGTTTGATGGGATTATAGAGATCTTGCGGCGGTTCCCAGAGTGACCCGGTATTCGGGTTCTTAAGGCTTTTGATCTGCGAATATGCCACAAATCCCAGCTCGGCATTACCGCTGTAGACATACTGGAAAGCCTGACCGATGTTCTCACCCTTTGCCAGCCGATCCTGCAGCGCTCCCCAAACGCCAAGATTCTGCATGACTTGTTTGGCCGCCTTGCCATAGGGCGCCAGTTTGGGTTTTGCAATCGCCAGATAGCGAAAATTACCTTTTTTCAGTACGCTGCCATTTGTATCCACAACGCCTGGTTTTGGACTCCATAACACGATTTTACCAGTTGCATACGTAAAACGACTGCCTGGCAGTGCTACTCCTTCCTCTTCGAGCAGTTTAGGGCGTTTGATATCTGCGGAGAAAAAAGCATCATACGGTGCTCCATTCTTGATCTGTGTATATAGCTTGCCGGTAGAGCCAAAGGTCAAGATAACCTTGTCACCACTTTTGGTCTCAAAACTTTGGGCAATTTCTTTCATAGCATTTGTAAAGTTGCTTGCTACCGCGATATGGATCTGTTTGCCCGGTAGTTGACCGCCCAAAACCAAAGGAATCAGCAAGAAAGCAAATATATTATTTATTCTTTTGATAAAATTACCTCCGGGTATTATTAATACTTAGTACTCTTTAAAATATATAACGACCTCATGCATAAGCTGACTTGCAGTCAGGTGATGATTTGAAAAATGTACTATAAAAATTGAGTAAACCAAAACTAAGAAATTAGTGGCAGGCTCCAGAGCTTTAAGGTGAGTTTATAATTATTGATTGAAAAATACCTTAGGAAAAAAAGACTTAGAGAGACTAAGCTGTCTTTAAATGCTAATATCAATAATATGGATCAATTCTTGGTTTAATTTCAGCGCGTCTCATTTAGGAATTTAGTCCGAATCATTTTCTTCAAAAATCGACTCAGCTTACTCGGAATGTCATACTAATTTAAGAGCTTACGTCATATTTC
>DASQZL010000157.1:0-2128 GCA_035638715.1 Balneolaceae bacterium | reverse complement strand
CCCCGAACAGGACCTCATAACTCAAAAACCCCCATGAATTTTACCAATAAGAAGTCTATTTTAAAGGTTATGTTAAATTATAATCGTAAGAGATCACATTCTTCAGATCAGTTTTTTATTGAAACCCAAATGGGTATCGTCACCCGTATGGGGGAATGGTTTCATATCACAAGCGATCAAATTGAAAAGTTTGCACCGGGATTACTCAATAAAATTCCGCTCAAGGACCTGATCCGTGAAGCCCAGGCTTGGGTAAGCAGTACTGACAGCCTGAGTTTAATGCTGCTTTACCTGCTATTATTTTTTATTAATCCATGGATTGCAGCGGGTATAACGGTAGTTTATCATTGGTTTTGGTACCACTACAAGAGCGCTTTTGTTATTTACGGGGGCGGCAGCCTTTTGCGTATTATTAACAGCGATGCATTTATGTTTATTATTGCTTTCATTTGCCTGAGCCTTCTGGGTTTAGTTGAACATTATGTAGCAGCTGGAATTGGAATCGTCTTTTTTCTTGTATTAAAACCGGGATTTCTCAAAAAGGGATGGGATAAACTTGACAAAACACAGGCGGGCGAATTGACGCTGAATGATCGGGTATTGAAAATGATTATTATAAAACAATCCATGCATTATAATATAAAACAGCCTGAAGTTGGAAAAATGGAAGAACAGATTCAGGAGTTAGCAACAAACCGAAAAGAAGGGAAGGAATAATTTTGCCAGTCACCGATATTTTTATAGCCCGCCATGGGGAAACTGAATACAATCGTACGGGACGCCTTCAGGGCCGGGGCATTGATGAGCCGATAAATGAAAACGGGCAAGCACAGGCACATGCTGTTGCAGAATATTTAAGGGATAAAAATATTGCCCATATTTTTAGCAGTAGCCTGGTACGCTCAATTGAAACAGCTGAAATTATCGGCAGGGAGCTGGATTGCCCCGTTCATTCGTACCCCGAATTAGATGAAATGGATTTTGGAATTATGGAAGGCCGTCGCCAGCAGAATATCTGGGGCGATATTATGCGGCTGCATAACCGGTGGAAGGAAGGCGACACCGGTTTTGCCTTTGAACAGGGGGAAAGTCCGGAAACTGTGCTGCAGCGGGTTGTTTCATGCACGAATGAAATACTGGCGGATTATGGCGATCAGCCGGTATTATTTGTCTTGCATGGACGGCTCATTCGTATTTTAGTGGCACACTGGCTGGAATATGGATTGTCGCAAATGCACCGCGTCCAGCATCAAAACGGAGCTCTGTATCACCTTCGCCTTAAAGAAAATGACGATATTGAACCCGTGTATTTGAACAGAACGTTTCATTTGGATAAAGAACCCGACCAACAATCCAATATCTGATATTCTGTATCTAATATTTGGATTCCGGTTAAGTTCTTTAATTACAATTTTTAATCTTTATACAATTTAAAATACAATCGCACGATGAGCGAGAAAGTACGCCGCATGTTTGCCGATATTGCCGATGATTATGACCGGATCAATACGATTCTGTCATTTGGCGTGCATCACCGCTGGCGATCGGAAGCAGTAAGGCTTAGTGGCGTCGAAAAAGGCGATCGCGTCCTGGATTGTGCAACTGGCACAGGAGACCTGGCTATTGCTTTCAAGGAGGCTGTGGGCAAAGACGGCTATGTACTCGGCACTGATTTTTGTGAGGAAATGATAGAGCAGGCCCCGGCCAAGGCCCGTCAACATCATTTGGACATCGATTTTGAAGTGGCCGATGCAATGAATCTCCCGTATAACGATAATGATTTTACGATTGCCAGCATTGCCTTTGGTATCCGCAATGTGGACGATCCGGTGCGGGCACTTCGCGAGATGGCGCGCGTGGTAACTTCCGGCGGACGCGTGGTTGTGCTTGAATTTGGACAGCCCAATGGATTGCTGAAATATCCCTATGAGCTTTACAGTCAGCATATCATGCCGGCCGTGGGCGGTTGGCTCAGCGGCAACCGCGAGGCCTACACCTATTTGCCGAAATCGAGCGCAAAATTTCCTGCCGGAAAAGCTTTTTTGGCATTGATGGATGAAGCCGATTGCTTTGACAGGACAACGGCAAAAAAACTTACCGGAGGCATTGCATATATCTATGTGGGCAC
>DASQZL010000156.1:0-7417 GCA_035638715.1 Balneolaceae bacterium | reverse complement strand
CTGAGACACTTTGATTTCGCTCTTTTAAAAACTTTTGAATAGCTTTCTTGTGAGTGGGATTACTGTGAACAATTACACCGTCCATATCAAAAATAACGCCGATACTTTTTCCCATAGATTGTATTATAAGGTTCTGTTGTGGTTAAATATGACAAGTTGTGATTTGTATTCGTACTTCTTTTAGCGAATATTAAGCCTAAAAATAAGAGAAATTTAGGTAGGAATGTATTCTTAAAATAGGCTGTTACACTTCTAATAAATTTGCAATCAAAGTTAAGGCTGAATGCAAAATATAAACAGTAAGCGTGTGTTTAAGCGTAATGATCGTCAACTTGATGATGATGGCGATTTTGTACTTTATTGGATGCAGACGAATCACCGTTTGCAGTATAATTACGCGCTGGAATATGCCGCAGGATGGGCCAACAAGCTGGGAAAACCACTGCTTATTTATGAGGAATTAAAGTGCGACTATCGCTGGGCATCCGAGCGTATTCATACGTTTTATTTGGAGGGAATGGCCGAACATGCAAATATTGCGAATCAACAAAATCTTAATTATTTGCCGGATGTTGAACAGGAGCCGGGAGAAAGCAGACACCTGCAGAATCAGCTTTTTGATCGGGCCTGCTGTCTGATTACGGATGAATTTCCGGTCTTTTTTATTCGGGAACGTAATAGAGCGTTGGGTGATAATCTTGAAATTCCGGTGATAACGGTTGATTCAAATGGACTCATTCCGTTGGGACTGACCAAGAAAGCCCCTTACAACGCCTATTTTTTTCGTAAAATAATGCAGAAAAATTTTGTTGAATGCTTCACCGCCCCTCCCAAGCAGCATCCACTGAAAGATGTTGAAAATAAATCTGCCATTGCATTGCCAAATGAACCGAAAAAAATCAGGAAAAAAAGTTTGGAAATATTGGATGATCCGAAAGCCTTTCTTTCCGCGCTTGATATTCGTCACGATGTAAAGCCGGTTCGAAAGAAAGGAACGCGACGAGCCGCACTGGACCGGTTGAGGAATTTTATCCAACACGGGTTATCACAATACGATGAGCACCGGAATGATCCGGATGAGAGTGCTGTCAGCGGTTTAAGTCCATGGTTGCATTTTGGCAAAATATCTGCACACGAAATTGTTAAAACCGTCCTTGATCACCAGCCCAAAAACTGGGATTTGGACGACATCTCCTATAACGGCGGTTCAACTGGGGGATTCTTCAACGGAGATGCAAATGTGGATAGCTTTTTAGATCAAGTCGTCACCTGGCGTGAGGTCGGATTTCATTTTGCACATCATGAGTCAAAATATGACCAATTCGAATCGTTGCCCGGGTGGGCCCGTAAAACGCTGACAAAACATGCTGGTGATAAACGCGATTGGATTTACAAATTTGATGAGTTAGCCCAGTCAAAGACACACGACGAGCTGTGGAATGCCGCTCAGACTCAATTGCGAGAGGAAGGAATCATGCATAATTACCTTCGTATGCTTTGGGGCAAAAAGGTGATGGAATGGACGCCCGACCCGGAAACGGCCATTGATTATCTAATTGAGCTGAATAATTTATATGCCATCGACGGGCGCGATCCCAATAGCTATTCGGGTATTTTTTGGTGCTTTGGCCGGTTTGATCGCGCCTGGCAGGAACGACCTATTTTTGGAAAAACACGCTATATGACCAGTAGTAGTGCTCGAAAGAAATTAAAATTAGATCAGTACCTTGATAAGTATGGAAACCAGAAAAAAACCGACAGGTAAAATCTATGGCTTAATAGATCAAAATAAACATCTTTGAATAACGCGAGACGTGTTTTCTTAAATTATTTGAATATTATCAAAGAAATTGCGAATATTTATTTAAAATGCCGATATAATAATAACATAATTTCTTCCACAATGGATAATCAAGAGGTCGTTTCTTCAGCTAAAACAGAGGTAATTTCAACAGGAGAGTGGATACTCTATCTGTTTTTACTTTCTATTCCCCTGGTAAATCTCATTCTACTTTTCGTTTGGGCCTTTGGCAACCCGTCTAACCAAACCAAGGCCAATTTTGGCAAAGCAGGTTTGATATGGATAGTGATATTAATTGTAATTTATATCATATTTGGCCTTATTTTTGGAGCTTTCTTTCCAAACGAAATGAACAGCAGTATGGGTATGTAATCGCTTGAAGGAAAGTTATAAAACTAAAATTTGTAAAATGAACTATAAATCGCTGATTAATTTTTTTACAAATTTTGCAAAATCTTTTTCTCTTAATTCAGCTGTCTGCTTAACTTCGGCGTGATCGAGTTTCGTCTTAGTTACGCCGGCTGCCATGTTGCTGATGAGTGAAATGGCTACAGCTTTAATATCCAGCCGGGCAGCTTCAGATAATTCTGGTGCCGTACTCATACCAACGGCATCAGCCCCCATTATACGGAAAGCACGGATCTCGGCCTTGGTTTCGTAGTTTGGCCCCTTGGCATAGAGATAAGTTCCGCGCTGAACGGGCAGGCCCAATTCAGCGGCTAAAACCCGTGCTTTTTCAGATTGCTTATAGTGTTGATATCGAAAAGATGAAAAATTTTTGGGTGAGATGCACATATTTTGGCGCATTACATTATCAATCACCATCAGATCACCCACATTAAAATTTTTATTGATGGCGCCGGCTGCGTTCGATATAATCAATTTACGGGCGTTTACAGCTTTGGCAATATAAACGGGCAATACCGTTTGCCTGAATGAGAAGCCCTCGTAGTGATGAAAACGGCCGGAAAAGGCTATAACGTTTTTTCGATTAACGCTACCATAAATCAGTTTGCCGTCGTGGCCCCTGACAGATGGTTCAGGGAAATGAGGTATGGCGCTATAGCCAATGGAGCTGGATTGTTGAATGCAGTCACGAAAGTTTCCGAGTCCGGAGCCGAGAATAACAGCAGCCTCAATGTTGTCAGGGAGGCCGTTATTCTTAAGAAATTTTGCTGATTGATGGATAAAATCAGGCAGAGCCATTTCGATCAATTTTGGTTATCGTATATCCTTTTCTCTCATTAAAGTCGGACAATTTAAAAAGCGGATGATGGCTGTCGTGATAAGCTAAAATGGTGTATCCTTCTTCATAAGCTTTTCGGGTGAGTTCCTCGCGTCTTTGCATGCTGGTCTGGGCGTCAAAATCGTATTTAGCGGCAAATTTCCGATTAACTTCACCTCTTGTTGCAAGAACATCACCGGCCATTAAATATTTTTGTTGCCCATCATCAAATAATAATACCTGTGAAAACTCAGTGTGGCCACCGATTTGTTTTACCTTTATTTCCGGATAAGGTTGATCTTCCTCATCCAGAAAATGAAGATCGGTCCTGGCGTCGAGAAAGTGCAAAAATTTGGTTTTTTCCTCATCATAGTACTCATCCTGCGCTACAGTTTTTTCCCAGCCTTTTCGGGAGACCCAAAGCCGGGCTTCAGGAAACGTCAGTTCCCAATGGCCGGAGGGTCGCCCCGCCAGCCCGCCGATATGATCGTAGTGTAGATGGCTGGCAAAAATATCTGTGATATCATATTCCGTAAGATCGTGATCGGCGAGATTATTTTTGATGACATCGGTACTGGAATTTTCGGCAAAATCACCAATACCTACGTCAAAGAGGTAATTACGCTGCTCAGATTGAATAAGAAAAGGATTTATAGAGATTTTCAGGGCACCTTTAGCTGGAGGGTCCTCTCGGTCAATGCGATTAAATTTTTTATCCAGTCCCACCGAAAATGTGCCTTCATAAAGGGGGGATGCATAGTATTTATCCATTAATAAAATTGTTTTTAGAATGGTAAAAGCAAAGTAAAAAATGGTCGGATCTTCAACGAAATACCAGGCTATTCTTCATACTTTTCGTATGCTTTGATAATATCACGAACAAGCCGGTGTCGAACTACATCGTTTTCATCCAGATAAACGAATTGAATACCCTCAATATCGTTCAGAATATGCTGGATAGAAATAAGGCCGGATTGCTTTTTACGGGGCAAGTCGGTTTGAGTAATATCTCCCGTTATAATAGCCCGACTGTTGTAGCCGATGCGCGTCAGGAACATCTTCATTTGCATATTGGTCGCATTCTGGGCTTCATCCAGAATTACAAATGCATTATTGAGGGTGCGTCCGCGCATGTACGCAAGTGGAGCGATTTCAATGGTTCCGCGGGAACGGTGTAGTTCCAGCTGATCGTAGTCAATCATCTCTTCCAGCGCATCATAAAGAGGGCGGAGGTAGGGATCAATTTTCTCGCGCAGATCACCGGGAAGGAAACCGAGCGTTTCTCCGGCTTCAACCGCAGGCCTTGTCAGGATAATTTTGCGTATTTTGCGTTCCTTTAAAGCCTTCACTGCAAGGGCAACAGAGGTAAAAGTTTTTCCGGTGCCCGCGGGGCCAATGGCAAAGACAATGTCGTTTGTAGCCGACATTTTCGCAATTTCCTTTTGGCCGGGAGTTTTAGCGGTTATGGCATCACCCTTAAACGTATGAAGAATAAAATCCCCGTCCGTATGGGTATCACGTAACGGATTCGGCTGTGCGTCGGATTCTCCATCATCTTCCAGTGCGATGACAGTATCAACGTCTCCCTTGGTCAGGTTGCCATTTTTCACCGCCATTCCGATTAATTCATCAATAATTTTTTTTAGCTTTATGCGGTCCTCTTCCGGACCATTGAGCTTTATTTGATTGCCACGGGCGGTAAGGGTTGTTTCAGGAAAAGCATTTTCAAGCTTTGTAAGATATTCATCATTAAATCCCAGAATGACTACGGGCTTAACTTCCTCTATGTGGATAATATCCTTCTCAGCGATATGAAATCCTCTCTGTTTTTGATTAAAGGTTACATTTATAAAATAATGAATTTCATAAAGAGTATGAACTTCAAAACGGCTGAAATATTCGGAATAATTAATTTGACGTTCGTGATGAATGGCAAAAATTTATACCTAAACATACAGGTTTTTATCGGTCGTTAATTCTTTATTGAGCTTGTCAATCTGTTCTGAAATATCGGGAGATTTAAAAATATTACTTCCCACAACAAAAATATCCGCACCCGCTGCGTGTATATCTGCAATATTTTTCAGATTGATGCCACCGTCAACTTCAATAAGAAAAGATGCGCCATATTTACGGCGCAACGAACAGGCTTCCCTGATTTTTTTGTAAGTTGATTCAATGAATGTTTGGCCGCCGAAGCCCGGGTTAACACTCATGATAAGCAGGATATCAATATCAGCAATAATCGGGACAATCTGCTGGAGTGGGGTTGCCGGATTTACAGCCACACCGGCCTTGAGCCCTTGTTGTTTGATCTGCTGAATAACGCGGTGCAGATGAGGACATACTTCCTGGTGGACCGTCAGTGAATTAGAGCCAGCTTCAGCAAAATTTTCAATATATTGCTCCGGATGTTCAATCATCAAATGAACATCCAGAAAAACATCGCCCGACCGCCCGGCAGCCTCAACAATCATCGGACCAAAACTGATGTTCGGCACAAAATGTCCGTCCATAATATCGCAGTGTATCCATTCAGTACCAGCTTGCGTACAAGTTTTTATTTGTTTTCCAAGACGACGATAATCAGCTGCCAATATGGAAGGAGCAAGAATTGGTAAATGTTCTATAGTCATAATGAAAATTATTTATT
The DNA here is from genome assembly GCA_035638715.1 of Balneolaceae bacterium. Lineage (GTDB taxonomy): Bacteria > Bacteroidota > Rhodothermia > Balneolales > Balneolaceae > SMO-BIN1. Next base: position 1,738 of record DASQZL010000156.1, on the reverse strand, counting down.
TTGCTGTCCCGAACCTTTAGCGGAAGCAGATGTTGAATCCATAGGAGGCATAGATACCGAATGCTTTTTATTTCCGGGAAGTTCCGAAACAATAAGTTTTATTGATGATCCTTTTATTATTTTTTTAACCTTGGGCGAATAATTAATAACAATATTTGGGGTCCTTTTATTCATGGGTTTGAACTTAATTTGGCCAATTCGAAGTCCGCTTTTTCTCAATTCCTGTTCAGCCTTGGTTAATTCAAGCCCAACAATTTCAGGTACCGTGACCCTCTTTTTTCCCAAGCCGTTACTTACGACCATGTCTATTCTCGTACCTTTTTTAATTGTTTTATCAGGTTTTATCGATTGATGTAAGACGGTATTTTTGAACCGACCTGATTCAAGACTAATGGTACCGATTTTCAAGCCTGCATTTTCCAGCTGTATGCGTGCATTCTGTAGGGATAGATCGGTGATTTTAGGCATCTTAACCGTTGGATGTGAAACGGTATTTACGGTCAAATAGATTTTTCGATGGGGTTTAACAATTTCATCGGCTGAAGGATTCTGATCAATAACGTGATTGGCCGGGAAGGCATTAGATGAGCGATGATCGGCAATTTCGTATTTTAAACCTGAAGATTTTAAAACTTTTTCCGCATTTTTCAGCGAAAGCCGTGTGACATTTGGCACCGTCACTCCCTCATCGTGATGGGTATAAGCTGGCATTATGACCAGATTCAGAAGAATTAAAAACAGACTGCCGGCTACAATAATAAGGCCCAGTGCCAGGTAAAAATTTTTGTTATAGTAAAATTTTTTTGAGGTTTGGCTCATTAGCGGTGGCGCAGTTAGTTTCAGTAATGAAAGATATTAAAGATACAGGCTATGCCCGAGAATAGCACATTATTATCATTAGGCTAAACAGGCGTAGTATTAAACCATTTATCAAGATCAATTTTGATAACCTGTTCTATAATTTAAAAACGTAAGATAGGTAATAAAATTTTATTATTCCCCTAATTTAACACGAACACCCTTTTTATTAGAAATTGAGGAGAAGGCCAAACCGGGTAGTATTCGCCATAGGATGATTTTGTTTCAGCGAGAAAATATGACTGATATCAACGCCAATAAAATCGTATCGTATGCCAGCTCCCAACGTAATAAACTTTCTGTTACCATTGTTGGGATTTTCATAATAATAGCCGGTGCGTACTGAGAATAAATGTTTATACCAGTATTCAAGTCCCGTGCCTATTCTGAATTGCTGGAGCGTAGAAAGCGTGACTTTACCCTGAGAGGTTTCTCGAGTGTAGGGCCCCCACGAGTTGATGAGTGATTCAAAGACACTTGAGCCGGGCCGGGCCATTATTTTTGAATAATCATTGGTCAGTGTAATGCTGTTATCGCCATTTCCCAAACCGGTTTTAAAAGCCCATCCGAAGCGGAGCTCGGTAGGAAGGGCGTCCTTTAAGGAATCCTTCTTATTAAAGTTCAATTTGGGTCCGATATTTGAGAGATCAATACCGGCGCGAAAAGTGCCTTTGTCGCTTCCAAAAGTTTGGAACGGATCCGTTTTATACAAGGCTGCCAGATCAACGCCAAAACTTGACACCGGTTTAACAGATCCCTGCCCGTTATTGAAAGATCCATTGTATAAATGACTGTGAATGAAACGAATACCCGTTCCTATCGACCAGTTATCGCTTAGTGCAATACCATACGAAATGCCTATCGCCAAATCATAACTGCT